>CANFJC010000146.1 GCA_947447245.1 Comamonadaceae bacterium | reverse complement strand
TAATCGATGTGCGATATGTCGGCTGCGCCTTGTGGATCGTTGATGAGTTTGTCTAAAAAGGCACTGTCAAACTCTTTGTTGATCAGTCCTGCGCGTGCGCCTTGGAGTTGATGGCTCATGCCGCCCGTGCCCCAGATGTGAACCTTGATGTCTTCATCGTAAGTTTCAATGGCTTTGCGAATGGCTTTGCCTAAATTGAAACAACGTTGACCACTTGGCACAGGGTACTGCACCACGTTCACGGCAAATGGAATAACAGGACAAGGCCATTCAAATTGGTCAACTGGGGGCTGGCCACACATGAGAGACAAAGGCACGGTAAGGCCATGGTCAACGTCCATTTTATTCACAATGGTGAGGTCGAAGTCTTGCTGAATGACTGACTGCGCAATGTGCGAAGCCAAATCAGGATGGCCTTTGACCACTGGCACAGGACGGGGGCCCCAACCTTCATCGGCTGGCTGAAACTGTGCCGCTGTACCAATGGCGAATGTCGGAATGATGTCTAAGCTGAAGGCCGTGGCGTGGTCGTTGTAGACCAAGAAGATCACATCGGGCTTGTTGTCTTTCATCCATTGCTTGCCGTAATCGTAGCCAGCAAAAAGCGGCTGCCAATAAGCTTCTTGGGTTTTGCCCAAATCCAGGGCAGCACCAATGGCAGGCACATGCGATGTGAAGACGGAGGCTGTGATTTTGGCCATGATCAGTGTGCTTTCTTGCCGGCAGAGCCTTGGGGTTGATTTTGAGCTTGGGCGCTGCCGTTTTCTCCTATAAAACGGTTGCCCTCTACCGAGCGACCGCCCGAGATCATCATGTTGCGATACTCTTCCTCAGTCATACCGGTCATGGAACCCGCCATTTGCTGGAAACTCTTGCCATCGGTGGCGCCAATTTTGGCCAAGAAATAAATATTGCCACCCGTGCGCATGCACCAATTCAAATCGCGCGCCATGACGGCTTGTTTTTGCTCTTCGGTCATGGCCCATTCATCCAAATACGCGCGCTCATTGGCTTTGAATCGCTCGCGATTCTCGGCCTTCATGAGTGACATGCAAAACTGATTGATCCAATAGCCTTTGCGGCTTTGTTCAGCATCAAAAATGATGGTGCCAGGCACATCAAGGTAGGGTTTATCAAGCGCCATTAAATTTTCTCCTCAGGCCAGTAAAGGCGCATGGGATTGTTGACCAACAACTTTTGCTGCAACTCAGGTGTAGTGGCAATGTGCGGAATAAAGTCCACCAAAAGACCGTCATCCGGCATATGCTTTTTCAAATTGGGATGCGGCCAGTCGGTGCCCCACAGCACGCGATCAGGAAACTCGTCGACGATGGCCTTGGCAAATGGCACAACATCTTTGTAAGCGTTTTGCTCGCCGTTTAAAGCAGGCGAACCTGTGACAGACAAGCGTTCGGGGCAAGTGACTTTGCACCAGACATTGGTGTTCTCGCGCATGAACTTTAAAAGCAATTGGAATTGCGGCCCCTCGACAGGCAGCTTCACATCGGGCGTGCCCATGTGATCGATCACCACCACGGTTGGCAGACCTGAGAAGAAATCCCACAACTCAGGCAGATCAACTGCTTCGAAATAAATGACCACATGCCAGCCTAGCTTGCCGATGCGTCCTGCAATTTCCATCAGCTCGTCTTTGGGTGTGAAGTCAACCAAACGCTTGATGAAGTTAAAGCGCACACCCCGCACACCGGCATGGTGCATGGTTTGTAATTCTTCGTCGGTGACGCTGCGCTTGACCGTTGCCACACCGCGGGCCTTGCCTTTGGAGTTTAGCAAAGCATCAACTGTGGCGCTGTTGTCAGTGCCATGGCAGCTGGCTCCGACCACAATATTGCGCGAAAACCCCAAGTGATCGCGCAGTGCATAGAGTTGCTGCTTGGACGCATCGCAAGGTGTGTATTTGCGCTCTGGTGCATAGGGGAACTCAGCACCAGGGCCAAATACGTGGCAATGAGCATCCACCGCACCGGCCGGCAATTTGAACTTGGGTTTGCTGGGGCCTGTATACCAATCCAACCATCCAGGTGTTTTTTGAAATTCCATGAGTCGTTCTCTACAAAGTTTAAAAAATACAAAATTAATCGGGTTTGATGTTGGCTTCGCGTACCAACTTTTCATAGCGTTGGCGCTCGCTGCGAATCAAGGCTGCAAACATGTCGGAAGAACCCGCAATGACTTCACCGCCTACGGAGCTCATGCGGTCTTTGACTTCTTTGGTTTGAAGTGCTTTTTGAATTTCTGCATGCAACTTCACAACAATGGGTTTGGGGGTGGCAGCAGGTGCTACAAAGCCGTACCACACCGAGGCCTCAAACCCTGGGAATCCAGATTCAGCGATGGTGGGCACATCGGGGTAAATGACGCTGCGTGTCGGACTCAGAACGGCCAAAACTTTGAGCTTGCCACTTTTCACATGCGGTAAAACTTCCAGCGCATTGACAGCCACAAGAGGCAACTGGCCGCCAATCGCGTCGGTGATCGCTGGTGAACCACCTTTGTAGGGGATGTGCTGTAGATCAATGCCTGCAGCCTTAGCAAAAAATTCAATGGCCATGTGAGGTGTAGAACCGTTGCCAGGACTGGCAAATGCAATTTGACCTGGCTTGGCTTTAGCAGCCTCGATCAGTTTGGCAACCGATGAGAAAGGCGCATTGGGGTTGGCAGCAATGACCACAGGGACGCGGCCCACCAAGGAAATTGCCGTCAATTCTTTTTCGGCATCAAAGGGCATGGGCTGGTACAAAGCCATGTTGGCCGCCAAAGCATTGGCCGCCAACATCAGGGTGTACCCATCAGGCTCAGCCGTGATCACAGACTTCACAGCAATGTTGGTTCCGGCACCAGGCTTGTTTTCGATGATGAAACTCTGACCCAACTGAGTGCCTAGGCTTTGTCCTAGTGTGCGCGCCACCACATCCACAGCCCCGCCTGGGGCATAGCCCACCACAATTTTCACAGGCTTGTTGGGATAGTTGGCAGGCGTTTGCGCGAGCAAATGAGCACTGCTTAAAGCGACCAATGCGACACAGAATGTTTGTGTCAAAGTGCGAAAGTAGTTCATGGTTTCTTTCTAGATTGAAGTTTCAGTCGCGGGCTGTGCCGCGCAAACCGGAACGTTGAATGGCTTTGTCCAAATCACCGTTTTGTGCCATGTCTTTGGCAAAGCTTTGTACAAATGCTCGACCCACATCACGACCTTTAGGCACAGCGATGGCCAAATTCTCAAGGCCCCAGCGACCCTCCGTGACGCGACTGCCAGGCAATGTGTCTGACATCTCAAACAAGATGCCTTTGTTGGTGGCAAAGGCGTCGATCTGTTGGGCATTGAGCATGGCCTGCGCCTTGGCCAAAGAATCGGCAGGGACCACCTTGGCTTGCTTGAACGTCTGCGTCAACACGCCTTGCGAGGAGCTGCCCTGACTGACACCCACACGAATGCCTGCTTGATCTATCTCAGACACTGACTTGAGTGGGCTGCTGCCCACCACCAGATAACCCAACTCCAAACGCACCATGGGCGGCGTGAAATCCATGTCTTTTGCACGGACTGCCGTGGCATTCGTAAACGTCAAGTCGACCTTGCCATCTTTCAGCGCATCCAAGACTTGGGCCACCCGATCAAACTCGACCACTTGCACCGGCACATTCAAGCGCTTGGCCAAAGCTTTGCCCAAGTCGAGTGCAATGCCCACACTCTCCCCTGTCTTGGGATCTTTCACCCAAGAAGTGGGACTGCCCGGATAAACGCCCACGCGCAATGCACCGGTTGGAGCCAGCGCTTGTCGAACTTCAGCAGGTGCTGCTTCGTAGCTAACTGGCTTTGTTGGCGCGTTGGCGTTGTTCGAATGCGGTAGATTCAAACAAGCACTGAGCAAAACGCTCAAGCTGGCCACGGCCATACAAGGCCATGCAAAATTGAAACGATGCTTTGAAGCCATGGTGCGTCCTGTGAAAGCTTGCTTAAGAAGAGCCGTAAGTGAAATCAATCGATGTACTTCAAGCCAGCTTTGGCCAAAGGTTCACGCATGTTGTACATGTCCAAGCCTAAAACACCTGCAGCCAATTTGGCACGTTTTTCACCTTCGTTGGCTTCGCGAGCTTCAGCGGCATCAGCCACTTTATGCGCCCAAGATGCAGGTACCACCACCACGCCATCATCGTCCGCCACGATGGCGTCTCCTGGGTTCACATTGACACCCGCGCACACAACAGGAATGTTGACAGAGCCTAAAGTTGATTTGATGGTGCCCTTGGCACTGACGCCCTTGCTCCAAACGGGAAAGCCCATGGCGGTGAGTTCGCGAATGTCACGCACACCAGCATCAATGACCAAAGCTTTGGCACCGCGCGCCATGAAAGAGGTGGCCAACAAATCGCCAAAGAAGCCGTCACAGTTGTCAGCACTGAGGGCGGCAACCACGATGTCGCCCGGTTGAATTTGCTCAGCCACCACGTGCATCATCCAATTGTCACCGGGGTGCAACAGCACCGTCACAGCCGTGCCCGAAACAGGCGCCCCACTGTAGATGGGACGCATGTACCTTTGCATCAGGCCCACACGCCCCATGGCTTCGTGCACTGTGGCCACACCAAAGCGACCTAATTTGTCAACGGCTGCTTTGTCTGCGCGAACGATGTTGCGTTTCACAATTCCGAGTTCAGTCATGTTCAATCCAATTTGAAAATTTTGAGAGAAAGATTTTGAAGGCGGTTTGAGCCTTCAAAGTCCCTTGGCTTTCAAGTGCGCATCCAATCTTGGAAACACATGCCGTGTATTGCCTTCGTAAATTTTGTAACGTTGTTCTTCGTTCAAGATACTAGAAGACTGAATGTAACGCTTGGTATCGTCAAAATAATGACCTGTTTCAGGATCAATGCCTCGCACCGCACCAATCATTTCAGAAGCAAACAAAATATTGTCGACCGGAATGACCTTGGTCAACAAGTCAATGCCAGGCTGGTGATAGACGCAGGTGTCAAAGAAAATATTCTTCAGCAAATGGTCTTGCAACAGAGGCTTCTTGAGCTCTTGTGCCAAACCGCGAAAGCGACCCCAGTGGTATGGCACAGCGCCGCCGCCATGGGGGATGAGAAATTTCAAGGTGGGAAAGTCTTTGAACAAATCAGAGGTGAGGCACTGCATAAACGCTGTGGTGTCAGCATTCAAATAGTGGGCTCCGGTGGTGTGGAAACAGCTGTTGCAACTGGTGCTCACATGAATCATGGCGGGAATGTTGTATTCCACCATTTTTTCGTAAATCGGGTACCACTGTTTGTCGCTCAAGGGCGGCGATGTCCAGTGACCGCCAGAAGGATCTGGGTTGAGATTGATACCGACATTGCCGTACTCTTTGACGCAACGCTCTAGCTCCGGAATGCAAGTGGCTGGGTCGACCCCAGGTGACTGCGGCAGCATGGCCACCGGTACAAAACTGTCTGGAAACAATTGGCTTACGCGGTAGCACAACTCATTGCAAATGGCCGCCCACGTGGCAGACACATTGAAATCGCCAATGTGGTGTGCCATGAAACTGGCGCGCGGGCTGAACAAGGTCAAGTCAGATCCACGCTCTTTCATCAAACGCAATTGGTTGGTCTCAATCGATTCACGCAATTCATCGTCGCTGATTTTGAGGTCAGCCACTTTAGGGCCGAGCTCGGGCGTATTCAAGTTGGCAATCTGCGCATTGCGCCAGGTTTCCAAGGCTTTAGGGGCCGTGGTGTAGTGGCCGTGGCAATCAATGATCAAAGGTTTTTGGGTGCTCATAAAAATGTCCAATTGAAAAATAAATTGAGAAAATTAAGCGGCAGGTCCAGACCACAAGGAAGCAGGCACCATGGCCTCACCCCGCATCAGCAGCCTTGCTGTTCTTAACAAAGCGGCCTGCGTGACGTTTTGCCCGCCCGGCAAATTCGGTGCAGGCTCTGTTTGCAATGCCACACTGAACTCGCCCGTAGGATGTTCGACCGAAACGTTTTTGGCGGAGCCTGTGGGCATGACCGCAATGCCATCGCACACAGAACCTTCTAGCACGCATGCAGTACCCACTGTGACGGCAGCCAGAACGCCAATGGCATCGTGGCACACATGCGGAATGAAACTGCGCGTGCTTAACGCACCGCCATTTTGCGGCGCTGCAATGAGGGTCATTTTGGGATAGTTCTTTTGACTCACATCGCCCAATCCCATCAGCAAAGACACTTGCAAGCGCAGTGCTTCAATCTTGGTTTTGAGTTCGGTGTCGGCATTCATGGCAGCCACCGGTTCATAGCCTGTTCGGCCAAGGTCTGAGGCCTTGAACAT
This sequence comes from Comamonadaceae bacterium, assembly GCA_947447245.1. Classification (GTDB taxonomy): domain Bacteria; phylum Pseudomonadota; class Gammaproteobacteria; order Burkholderiales; family Burkholderiaceae_C; genus Limnohabitans_A. The sequence continues at coordinate 648 of CANFJC010000146.1, read as the reverse complement.
CACCAAGGGCATGCCGTTGTCAATGCAAGTCACGTCCAATGTAAAGGGCTCAAACCCAGCGCCCGTCACAGTCAGCGTGTCTTTCACACGACCCGTGGGCAAAAGGCCAGAACACACTGAGCCTGCTGTGTCTAAAAAATTAATGACCACCGGCGCCGATGTGCCGGGCGCACCATCAATGCGGGCCTTGCCTTCGTATTGAACCAAGCCACCCGTGGTGTCGACCGTGATGTCGCATTGCATGTTGGTGTTCAAAGTCAAGACACGGAAGGTGGTTTGATCACCTTGCGCTTGAAGCATGCCGGTTTCGAGCGCAAAAGGCACGACGGCGGCCAGCATGTTGCCGCAGTTGGGCGTGGTGTCCACCGTGTCGTTGTCAGGTTGAAGTTGCGCAAATAGAAAATCAAGCGCCACGCCCGGCACGGTACTTTGACTCACGATGCCCACTTTGCTGGTCAGTGGGTGTGCACCGCCCAAACCATCGATTTGGCGCTTGTCTGGCGAACCCATGGCAGCCAACAACACTTTGTCTCTCAGCGCTTTGTCTGAAGGCAGATCTGCGGCTTTGTAAAAGGGCCCCTTGGACGTGCCCCCTCGCATCAACAAGCAAGGGACCGCAGTTTGAGAAGAAGCTTTCATGGTCTGAAT
>CANFJC010000145.1 GCA_947447245.1 Comamonadaceae bacterium | reverse complement strand
GTTGGGCTGCGCTGGCATCCAGGCCATCGCGCAACACGGCCACATCAAACCCTGTGCGGGCCATGGACACCAACTGGTCAATCAAGACATCGCCAGTTGCGCGAATTTCACCTTGAAAGCCTAGGCGACGGCGCAGTAAAAAAGCTTGGCTGTAAGCACGGCCATCGGTGAATTTTGGGAAGTGCAAATCGATGCGCTTGACACCCTCCAGTGACACCTCGCGAGGATCTGCATCGTTGGCCATGCAGATGACGCCAGCGTCTGGTGCTAAGGTGCTGTGCTCGTTGAAGGAAAGTATTTTCATGTGAATTTCAAGACGGCTCAAGCCATTGCAGGTTCAGAATGACGGGCAGAATTGGCAGCCGCTTTGAAGCTGTCTTGGCCCACACGACGCAAAGTTTCAATGAAATATTCGGCGCGGCCGTTTGGGTTGTTGTTGGTTGGTGAACGAAGCTCAAGGTACTTGTTGATGATGGCTTCAATGACCTCGGGTACCTCTGCTGCAGAGAACGATGGGCCAACCACTTTGCCTGCGCCTGCAGGGCCAGACAAGTCTGAGCCGTCTGAGCCACCCAAGGTAACTTGGTACCATTCCTTGCCGTCTTTATCGACACCCAAAATGCCTATGTGGCCGCTGTGGTGATGGCCGCAGGAGTTGATGCAGCCGCTGATGTGCAAGTCAATGGGGCCTAAGTCATCAAGCTCATCCAAATCTTGGTAGCGCTCTGAAATGGCTGCTGCGACCGGAATGGCGCGGGCATTGGCCAACGCGCAGTAGTCGCCGCCGGGGCACGCAATCATGTCATTCAGCAAACCAATGTTGGGACTGGCCAAGCCCAATGCTTTGGCTTCTTGCCAGAGGTCAAACAACTGGCACTCGGGTACCCAAGGCAGCAGCAAGTTTTGTGAATGCGTGACACGCGCTTCACCGCGTGAATACTTGGCGACCAATTGCGCTGAAGCTTGAAGTTGTTCGGCTGTGGCATCACCAGGGGCCAAGCCCAAACGCTTGAAAGACAAGCTGACAGCGCGCAGCGCAGGATTTTTGTGCGGCACAACGTTTTGCTTAAGCCACCGCTGAAAGGCGGCATCGTTTAAATTGGCACTTGAATCAGCAGTGGCCTGTGCGTTTGCAGGGCTTGGTGGTTCTACAAAGCAAGCAGCCACACGATCAAACTCGGCTTGGCTGATGGTGTGCGGTCCACCATCGGTGTGAACGATGTCCTTGAATTCAGCTTCAACTTCATCGATGTACCGCTGACCTTCGGCCTTGACCAATATTTTGATACGGGCTTTGTAGAGGTTGTCACGGCGACCCCAACGGTTGTAGACGCGAACAACAGCTTCTAAGAAGTTCATGATGTGTTGCCACGGCAAGAACTCGCGAACCAGCGTACCGATGACGGGTGTGCGCCCCATGCCACCGCCCACCCACACTTTGAAGCCCACTTCGCCTTGTGCATTTTTAACAAGCTGCAAGCCCACGTCGTGCCAGCCAATGGCGGCGCGATCTTCTGTGGCGCCAGTGATGGCAATCTTGAACTTGCGTGGCAAAAATGCAAACTCAGGATGCAAGGTACTCCACTGGCGCAAAATTTCTGCATAGGGCCGGGGGTCGACCACTTCATCGATGGCCACGCCAGCCAATTCGTCGGTGGTGATGTTGCGAATGCAATTGCCGCTGGTCTGAATGCCGTGCATGTCTACGGTGGCCAAGAGGTCCATCACATCGGCCGATTGGTCCAAGGGAATCCAGTTGAACTGAACGTTTTGACGGGTGGTGAAGTGACCGTAGCCTTTGATGAGGCGGGGTGATTTGCCGGGCAACAAATCTTGTTGGGCTTGGGCTTTTGAAAAAATTTCCTTGTCGGGTTGGTCGTAATCTTTGGCAATGGTGGCCAACACACTCAGTTGTTTGCTGGAAATTTCGCCATAGGGCACAGCCACTCGAAGCATCGGTGCATAGCGTTGAACGTACCAGCCGTTTTGAAGGCGAAGAGGGCGAAACTCCTCGTCAGCCAGTTGGCCTTTTTGCCAGCGCTCGAGTTGATCTCTGTGCTGGGCTGCCCGCAGTTTGACAAACTGGCGGTCGAATTCTGTGTATTGGTACATCTCTGAGATTGGGTGTGAATGCTTTGGCCAAGCCAAATAAGGGTTGGACTTTAAGGCTTCTTTATGCCAAATCAAACGACTTATTCGTTAGACATATATGCTTATTGATCATAAGAGGGTTGTGCGAACCCGCTTAAAGTCTCCAAAGTGACTGGGTTTTGGCTTGCTGATACAGTTTCACTTTTGAGGAGTGTGGAATGAAGTCTTGTCCATTGAAAGCTTGGGGCGTCGCGTTGGCCGCGATGTTGGCGATGTCTGTGAACGCCCAAACACCTATCCGAATTGGTGAAATCAACAGCTATTCAGCCATTCCTCAGTTCACACAACCCTACAAACAGGGCTGGCAATTGGCCGTTGAAGAAGTCAATGCCGCAGGTGGCTTGCTGGGTCGCAAGGTTGAAGTGATTGCGCGAGATGATGCAGGCAAACCTGAAGATGCATTGCGCCATGCCATTGAGGTGATCAGCCAAGAAAAAGTCGATGTGTTGGCCGGTGGTTTTTTATCCAATGTGGGATTGGCGTTGGCCGATCATGCGGGCAAAAGCAAACGACTTTTTGTGGCCAGTGAGCCGCTGACCGATGCCATTGTGTGGGACAAAGGCAATCGTTACACCTTCCGTTTGCGCCCCAGCACTTACATGCAAGCTGCCATGTTGGTGGAAGAAGCCGCCAAGATGCCAGCCAAGCGCTGGGCCACTTTGGCGCCCAATTACGAGTACGGACAAAGCGCCGTAGCCAGTTTCAAAGAGTTGTTGAAAGCCAAACGACCCGATGTGGAGTTTGTGGGCGAGCAGTGGCCCGCGCTTGGAAAAATTGATGCAGGCAGCAGCTTGAGTGCACTCATGCAAAGCAAGCCGGACGCAATCTTCAATGTGACCTTTGGCGCCGATTTGGCCAAGCTGGTTCGTGAAGGCAATCAGCGCAGCATTTTCCCCAAGGTACCCGTGGTGTCCATGTTGTCAGGTGAGCCCGAATACCTAGAGGTTTTGAAAGATGAAACGCCCAAGGGCTGGATTGTGACGGGCTATCCGTGGGACCAAATTGACACCAAGGAACATGCATCCTTTGCCGCCAACTATTACAAGAAATTCAGAGAGAACCCCAAGGTGGGGTCTGTGGTGGGCTATGCCACCATGCAAGCTATTTTTGCAGCGATTAAAAAAGCAGGCAGCACAGACAATGAGAAGTTGGTGTTGGCCATGCGCGGCTTGAAATTCAGCACGCCGTTTGGCCCCGCAGAATTTCGGGCGATTGATCAACAGTCCACCATGGGGGCTTTTGTGGGTAAGCTAGATCTGCGTGGCAACCAAGGCAGCATGACGCAATGGCGTTATGCCGATGGCAAAAACTACCAGCCTACCGATGCCTATGTGAAGGCTCGCAGACCTGCCGCTGCACAGCAATGAACTTAGCCAAATCTTGAGGCTGCCATCAGCTTGGCCAATGAGGCAGCCATGGGCAAAGGCTCGTGGTTCAAATGCGCCGCCAACAGTTCGCCGCACAACACCGACCAACTGATGCCTCTTGCGCCCATGCCGGTGCACACACTCAAGCCTTTGAATTCAGGATGTGCAAATTCACCCACGGCAGGCAACCGATCGGGCAGCGCCATGCGAATAGCGGCCCAAGATGAGGTCTTTTCAAGATCAATGTGATGCAAGATGTCGTCTTGAAATTCAGGCATGAGTTCAGCCCATTGTTGTCTGTTTGACAACTGGTCTGCTTCACGGGTTTGTAAATCAAAATCGTTTCGTTGAAAGCTAGAGCCCACTATCCAATAGGGCTCATTCATATGGGCAGTGATGGCTTGTAGATTGCCGATGTAGCTGCCATGGCCATTGACTGGAAAATCTGGCAATTTGTTGCGCAGTTGATCGGGTAACAGGCTCATAGGACCTAAAGAAACTTGACCGCGCAGTGCCGTAGCCGGCAGATGAGGGCGAGGACATTTCTGAGTTTGCAATTCAAGGCTGTCAATCAAGTTTTGTCCATCGTAAGCGTTGGCCATGATGATCTTTGGCGCTTGCGCAATGACCTGTCCTGAAGCATCAAGGCATTGCCATTGATTGTTACGCTGGATGAGTTGCGTCACGTGGCTGTGCGTTGACAAACGGATGTTGCTATGCCCGAGTTGAGCCTTCACCAAAGCTTGCGTTTGAATCCATCCAGCCATGGCGTGCCACAGCGCTGGCGTACTTTCATTCAAGCCTGCCGCCTGCTTTTGGAGTTCGCTGGCGGTTGTGCTCCAGTCGTGTCCTGCAGCTGGCCATAAGGGGCCTTCTGGCAGTTGTCTTTTGCCAGCATAACGGTGTTCTAGCAGGTGAGAAATTTGCCACTCGCGGCCATGCTCTAGCAGTTCTTGGGCACGTTGCACAGTGGCGCGCACACCATCTCGCGTGATGCGTGAGAGCACATTGTTGTCGGGCGAAACGTGTGTGGCAAAGAGACCCGCGGGTAAGCCAGAAGCGCCTGCACCTAACTCCTGCGCTTTGTCGAGCACTTCTACTTGCCAACCTCTGCGCGCCAAACTGTGGGCTGCAGCCGAACCTGCTAAACCTGCGCCAATGACAATGGCATTCAGCTGAGTTTTTGAATTTGAAATTAACTCGGGCTGAGCACGGGGGCGCAGCGAGCTTTTGACTTCCCACGCAGGGCGATAACAAGCTGTCTGTGTTGACTCATCCAAAATGAAGCCAACACTTTGAAGCTCAGGGATGTGACTGTCTTGGGCGTGTTGCCATTTGATTTTGGTTCCTACTTGACACAAGCGCGCCAAATTTTTGACGCCCCACGCCGCCAGGTCGTCGACACAAATACTGTCTGCCGCAATGTCGATTTCTTTGGCAATGTGCGGCGCAGCGCCAATGCAAAGGGTCAATTGAACGCGGCCAACTTCAAACAAGATGCGGTGAACGCCCGGCAAAAGGCCAAAGCAAACTTCTGCCAGTTCAGAGGAAAGCTTTGTGGGTGCTTCGCTGCTGAAAGCTGTGAAAAAAAGTTGAGACGGGGAGTCGGGGCCTGATTGCCAGAGCCTTAGCGTTTCAAGAAAAGACTCGCCGCACTCAAACGAGGTTTCTAAAGCGTGCCAAGAACTTTGCCACGCTGCTCTTTGTTTCCAATGACTGGCGTGAAAATCAGGGGTTGGTGGGAGGGACATAGCCTTGGGCGGCATCGGCGCCAGATCCAAAGAAATGATTCTCCATTTGACGGGCCAAGTACTGACGAGCGCGAGCGTCTGCCAAGTTCAAGCGGTTTTCATTGACCAACATGGTTTGATGCTTGAGCCAAGCCGCCCAAGCTTCTTTGCTGACGTTTTCCCAAATGCGTTTGCCCAAGTCACCAGGATAGGGTGGAAAGTCTAGCCCTTCGGCTTCGGTTTCCAATTTGATGCATTTAACTGTGCGCGCCATGATGTTCCTTGATTTATTCTAAAGATGAGATGGGTATAGGGATATAAAATTATTGTATTTCCATTACAGGCCAATAAGCTTGAAAATGGCTTGTTTTGTTTCAATTCCCTAAGGTTTATGAGTGCATTTTTAGAAGAAAAAGTCCTGAGTGTTCACCACTGGACCGATCGTTTGTTCAGTTTCACCACCACCCGAGATCAGGCGCTGCGCTTTTCCAATGGCCATTTCACCATGATTGGCTTGCGGGGTGACAACGGCAAACCCTTGCTGCGTGCCTACAGCATCGCCAGTGCCAATTATGAAGAGCATCTTGAGTTTTTGAGCATCAAAGTTCAAGACGGCCCTTTAACTTCCAAATTGCAACACATTCAAGTGGGCGACACCATTGTGGTCGGCCGCAAACCCACAGGCACTTTGCTGATTGATTACCTCACACCCGCAAAGCGCTTGTACCTGATTGGTACGGGCACGGGCCTGGCCCCCTTCATGAGCATCATTCGCGATCCCGAAACCTACGAGCGATTTGAGCAAGTGGTTTTGTTGCATGGCGTGCGTGAAGTGAAAGAGCTGGCCTACCAAGACTACATCACCAAAGAACTGCCTCACAATGAGTTTCTAGGCGAGATGGTGAGTAAGCAACTTTTGTACTACCCCACGGTCACGCGTGAAGCGTATGAGCATCAAGGCCGCGTGACTGAGTTGCTTGAAAACGGCACCATCAGTTCAGACCTCGGTGTTCCTGTTTTAAATCCCGAAGAAGACCGCGTCATGATTTGTGGCAGCCCTGAAATGTTGCGCGACCTCAAAGCATTGTGTGAAAAGCGCGGCTTTGTAGAAGGCAACACCAGTATTCCAGGGCAGTTCGTGATAGAACGTGCCTTTGTCGAAAGCTAATCCTTGATTCATTTACCGACACAGCGTTGGCTTGCCCTGCTGGCTGCAGCGTGCTTGGCCATGCTGGCATTTGGCATTGTGTATTTGCAAAACCATTTGGGCTTAGAGCCTTGCCCCATGTGCATTGTTCAGCGCTATGCCCTCATTGCTGTCATTGTGTGGTGTGTTTTGGGTGTCAGTGCCAATGCGCCTGTGCGCACACTGGTCATGACATGGCTGATTGCCCTCACAGCGGGTTTTGGAGCCTTCGTGGCTGCGCGTCAATCATGGCTGCAGTGGTACCCGCCAGAGGTGGTGTCTTGCGGCCGCGATTTCTACGGCATGATTGAAAACTTTCCGCTTCAGCGCGCCGTGCCCATGATTTTCAAAGGCAGTGGCGATTGCTCCAAAATCGATTGGACATTTTTGGGTGGCTCTATCGCCAATTGGTCCTTCGTCTTTTTCATGGGCATCTTTGTCTTGATGCTCTTACTGCGAATTCGCGACGGCTTGTTTAGAACGCCTTCAAGCCTCGAAAGCTTAGAACCCCTTAGCTGAGTTTTTTGACCAGCACTTGGCTGCG
>CANFJC010000144.1 GCA_947447245.1 Comamonadaceae bacterium | reverse complement strand
ATTGATGAAGCCTTCGAAAAGGCCAAGAAAATGGCGTAAGCCATTTTTGTAAACCCTTTTCAAGGAACAAACTATGAACACCATCCGCGTTGATGTGGTCAGTGCCGAAGAGTCCATCTTCTCAGGTGAAGCCCGCTTTGTGGCCTTGCCTGGTGAAGCTGGCGAACTGGGCATTTACCCCCGTCACACTCCGCTGATCTCACGCATCAAGGCAGGCTCTGTTCGCATCGAAAAAACCGACGGCACCGAAGAATTTGTATTCGTCGCTGGCGGTATTTTGGAAGTGCAACCCGACCATGTGACCGTGTTGTCTGACACTGCCATTCGCGGTAAAGACTTGGACGAAGAAAAAGCCAATGCTGCCAAAGCTGCCGCTGAAGATGCTCTTCGCAACGCCAAGTCTGAAATCGACATGGCGCGTGCGCAAAGTGAGTTGGCTGTGTTTGCAGCGCAACTGGCAGCCTTGCGCAAGTTCCGCACTAAAAAATAAAATGTGGGCGTTGAACACGCTGACAAGTTTTCTGAAACCCGGCGCACGCCGGGTTTTTTGTTGCTAAGGACACCATGCGCAAAGCCAAACTTCAAGCCGCCACATTGGGCGGCAATCCTGACGACATCGAGGCTGCGTTTTATGACGCACTGCGGCAGGGCGACATAGAGCGTTTGATGGCGTGCTGGGCCGATGAAGAAGAAATTGTGTGCGTGCATCCCGGCGGGCCGCGCTTAATTGGCTCGGGCGCCATCCGCGCTACCTTTGAAGCCATGTTTGCCAATGGCACCGTGCAAGCGCACCCCACGAATGTTCACAAAGTCGATTCATTGGCCAGCGCCATGCACCATTTGGTGGAACGTGTGGAAGTGCTGGGCTCCGATGGCCCGCAAACGGCCTATGTGCTCACCACCAATGTGTACCACAAGACACCGCAAGGCTGGCGCATGGTGGCGCACCATGCAAGTCCGGGTACACCCAATGCGCCTTCAGAAGTTTCTTCGACCCCTTCGGTGCTTCATTGATTGACTACGCAGCGCCCTCTTGGTTGCCAGGCGGCCATTTGCAAACCATTTGGCCAGCCAAGTGGTCACGCAGGTTTGAGACATTGGCGCCCCAATGGCGGCGTGAACGTTGGACCACGCCCGATGATGACTTTGTGGATGTGGACTTTTGTGAAGCCACAGCATCTGTTTTGAAGCGGCCGTTGTTGGTGCTCTTTCATGGATTGGAAGGTTCCTCTGATAGCCATTATTCCCAAGCCTTTGCCGATTGGGGTATGCAACATGGCTGCGACATTGCAGTGCCTCACTTCAGAGGTTGCAGCGGTAGCTTGAACTTGGCGCCGCGTGCTTATCACTCAGGCGACCATGAAGAGGTGGACCATTTGCTGCGCAAGTTCAAACAAATGATCGATGCACAAGAGCGGCCTGGGCTTTTGGCGGCAGGGGTTTCTTTGGGCGGCAATGCCTTGATGCGTTGGGCCGGAGAGCATGGCCAGTCCGCGCAAAAAGTTGTGAATGCAGTGGCTTCAATTTGCTCACCCTTAGACCTGACCGCCAGTGGCCATGCCATCGGTGAAGGCTTTAACCGACAGGTTTACACACGCATGTTTTTGCGCAGCATGAAGCCCAAAGCCATGGCCAAGCTCAAGCAGTATCCTGGTTTGTTTGATGCCAACAAACTCATGGCTGCTCAAGACCTTTATGGGTTTGACGATGTGTTCACAGCGCCCTTGCATGGTTTTAAAAACACCGATGACTATTGGCTGCGTGCTTCGGCTTTGCAGCACATGGGCAACATTGGGCTGCCTGCATTGGCATTGAATGCCAAGAATGATCCTTTCATTCCTTCAAACAGTTTGCCAACTGCAACGAAAGTCAGTGCTCACGTAACACTTTGGCAACCAGACGAGGGTGGCCATGTTGGCTTTGCAAGTGGTTCATGGCCAGGGCATTTGAAAGCCATGCCAGGGGCTGTGGGCCAATGGTTGTTGCAGCACATCCACTAAGATTCAAAGCATGGACGATATTGTCAGACAAGCCATGGCCAAGTGGCCCAATGTGCCCAATTGTTTTGCTTGGCTGGGTTTGGATGAACGCGGGCATTGGTACCTGAGAGATGACCCCGCGCAAGCGCTTGGTAGCTTTCAAAGTGGCGTGCCAGGCGCCAAGGGATCTTTGCTGCAACATGACAAATTGATTGAGTTCATTCACCGCAATTACGCCGCAGATTCAACGGGTGCCTGGTTTTTTCAAAATGGGCCGCAGCGTGTGTATGTAGAGTTGGCAGCCACCCCCTTTGTTTGGCGAATGTCCTCTGATTTCAAATTGACAGCGCAAACCGGCCCAGAAACCCAAGCTCAAATTTGTTACACAGACGAGGCAGGGCGCGTGTATTTTCAAACAGCCATGGGCTTTGGCTTGCTGCACACCTTGGATGTGGCCAAAGCAGCAGAGGGCTTGGAGTTTGCATTGTGGCCTTTGGAGTCCTTGATGGCCGCTGACATGCCAAAGCGTTTTGGCTATACCCTCAGCCCCGAAGCCGCCAATAAAAAACCGCTCTGATTTGCATCGAGCGGTTTGAGAAGCAAGCCCGCATCAAACGGGCTAGTTGCTTGAATTACTTTTTCTCGGCTGCAGGTGCTTCTGGCTCTTTGAATTTACCGCCAGCAGCAGAGGTCATGTAGGCCACAGCGCGAGCAATTTCAATGTCGCTGAAATCGCCACCACCTTGGGCACCCATGGCGTTTTTGCCTTTCAGCGCAGAATTAACCAAAGCTTCATAACCTGTCTTGATGCGAGGCGCCCAAGCTGCGACATCGCCAAACTTAGGTGCGCCCGCTGCGCCGACGGCGTGGCAAGCAGAGCATTGTGCTTTGTAGACATCTTCACCCGCTTTGAGTGGGCGATTGGCATCGCGAATTTCAACAGTACCTACTTTTTGAATGCGCTCTGCAACAGCTCGCTCGGTATCTCCACCGGGGGCTGTTTTATTGGCGGAGGTGACGTAATACACCAGGCCAATGATGATGAAAACCGGGATGACGAAAGAGGCAAAGCTCAACATCAACATTTGCTTGGGGGTTTTGACCGGGCCAGTGTGGTCTTCGTGGGCTTGATCGTGGCTGTTGTCGCTCATAGCGTCCTCAATGAATCTTGTTGTATCCGGATGATCGGAATCAACTTTTGATTATAACCTCCGAGACTTTTGGGTGGGCCCTTGAAATCCATGAAATCAGGGGGCGCATGCCATAATCGGCCTCCACTCTCAGCAATGAATCAGGCGCGGCTGTAGCTCAGTGGATAGAGTATTGGCCTCCGAAGCCAAGGGTCGTGGGTTCGATCCCCGCCAGCCGCACCAATCTTTGGATGTTGATGTAGAAATTGTTATGTATTTGACGTATTCTTCAAATACAATTTCTATAACCAACAATCAAACCATGCTGAGACAATTCGCCTTCACCGCCGCTTTCCTGATGCTTCAGGGCTGCTCTTCAATGGGAGGAGGGCCTGAGCGAGCCTCCAATGCGGGCGATTTCAACCCCCTCACACTGCCCACGGTGAATGTTGAAAAGTACAACGCAGACAAGCAGGCGTGCTTCAAACAGGTTCAGTCTCAAATTGACACCAACATGTCTCAGAACTACAACATCGTCAAATTCCGAGAGTGTTTGATTCAAAAGGGTTATGTGTTGTTGAGTTGAGCCTCGCTCTCAGCCTTCCCCCACAAAGTCTCACAGTTCTCTACTTTCGCTCTTCTGCGCGAAGGTAGTATGGGGCCATCTGCTGGCAGCCATTGCCAGCAAAGTTCTTGAATTTTTAAAGAATGTCGCCCCATGAAAATTCGCCGCGTTGTGACAGGTCACGATCAAAATGGCAAGGCCATCGTTTTGCACGATGAACTGTGCACCAACATCCTTTCCAGAAGAGATTTCCACCAAAGCTGTGTGGTGTGGTCAACAGGCAAGTTGCCTGTCGACAACTCAGACCCTGCTGATGGTTACACAAGAGATGTTTCTGTTTTGGGCAAAGAAGACAGCGTGTTTCGAATTGTTCAATACGACCCAGGTGTTGCGCCGCGCAATCACCGAACTGAAACCATTGACTATGCCGTGGTGATGGCCGGCTCGATTGACATGGACATCGATGGGCACAATGTTCACTTGCAACAGGGCGATGTTTTGGTGCAAAGAGGCACCATTCACAATTGGGTGAACAATGGCACAGAGCCTTGCGTCATTGCCTTTGTTTTGATCGCTGCCAAGCCCGTTGATTTAACGCACCAAACACTTCATGCACATGGCTAAATTCACACAACACGGCATGCGTCAAATGCTCATGCCCTTGGTCGTTTTATCAGGACTGCTGCTAAGCACAGCAGGCGAGTCGTTTGCGCAAACCTATCCCGCCAAGCCCGTGAAGATTGTGGTGCCCTCTGCGCCTGGCGGTGGCACGGACATCATTGGCAGATTGCTTGCAAAAGCATTCACCAGCGCGCTGGGTCAAAACTTTTATGTGGAAAACAAACCAGGCGCAGGCAATTTAATTGGCATTGAAGCCGTAGCGCACGCACCCGCAGATGGCTACACCTTGTTGTTCGTGCCAAGCCCTTTGGTCTTGAATCCTATTTTGTACAAGAAGGTGAACTACGATCCCATCAAAGACTTTGCGCCTATCTCTTTGGCGGCTACTGCGCCCAATATTTTTGTCATTCATCCTGGCGTGAAAGCCAACCATTTAAAAGACTGGATTGCGTTGGCCAAAAAAGATGCGAGTGCACTCAACTACGCCAGTGCAGGTGTGGGCACATCACCGCACATGTCCATGGAATTGTTCAATTACATGGCGGGCATTCAAACATTGCATGTGCCCTACAAAGGGACTTCGCCAGCTGTCACAGACTTGTTGGGCGGGCAGGTCAATGGCATGTTCTCCAATGCGCTCACAGTGATGCCGCATATTCAGTCTGGCAAAGTTCGTGCGCTGGCTGTGTCGGGCAACAAACGTTTGGACATCTTGCCCGAAGTGCCCACGGTCATGGAGGCTGGCGTGCCCAACTATGTTTCTTTGCAGTGGTATGGATTGGTGGCGCCTGCTGGCACCCCGCCTGCAATCATTCAAGTCCTCAATGCAGAGATGATCAAGGCCTTGCAAAGCAAAGAGATGAAGGAAAAACTGGCCGCTGAAGGTGCAGAGCCTGTGGGCAGTTCGCCGTTAGAGTTTGCCAATTTGATCAAGAGCGATTATCAAAAATGGGCGGGCGTTGCCAAGCGGGCGGGCATTGAGCCGCAATGATCTGATGTGTTGAATCAGCGACTTTTTAAGCCACCCACGACGCCTTCGCTTGGCGCAAGTTGAATATCGTCCTTGCGTCTTCGAACACCGATGGGCGTTGAAGCCAAACCTTTTTGAGAAGCTTCAATGTCTTCGACGCTGGGGTAGTCGCCCACTAACCAATAATCAAAAATGCGCCTGGCAATGGGCGCGGCTTGTGCGGCACCAAAGCCTGCGTTTTCGACCACCATGGCCAAGGCAATTTGCGGGTTCTCTGCCGGTGCAAAGGCCATGTACAGCGCATGATCGCGTTGATGCTCTTCCAACTTGCTGGCGTTGTATTTGTCTTTTTGCCCAATCGTGACAGCTTGAGCCGTGCCTGTTTTGCCGGCGCTTTGATAAGGCGTGCCAGCAAACACCCGAGCTGATGTGCCCTCTTTGGCCACACCGATCAAGCCTTGGTGAACCACCGCCACGTTTTCTGGCTTGAAGCCTAAATTGACGGGCTCTTCACCGGCAACAGCTCGGTCGATACGCTGAATGGGATCTTGGGTGGCCATGACCAAACGAGGCTTGCGGTAAATGCCGCCATTGGCCAGTGTGGTGGTGGCGGTTGCCAATTGAAGCATGGTGAAGGCGTTGTAGCCTTGTCCAATGCCCAGCGAAATCGTTTCACCGCCATACCAACGTTGTTGCTCTGGCTTTTTATAAGTTTTCTTTTTCCATTCGGTACTGGGCAAGGTGCCGCGCAGCTCGCCTGGTAAATCGACGCCTGTGATTTGGCCAAAGCCCAGTGGTTTCATGAAGTCGTGAATGGTGTCAACACCCAGGGTGTTGGCCAATGAGTAGTAGTAAACATTGCTCGACAGCACGATGGACTTGACCATGTCGACTGGCCCCAAGCCAACATCGCCGTGGCTTCTAAAAGTGTGACCACCATAGGTCCAAGAGCCGGCGTCATTGATGATTTCGCTGGCGCTGCGTTTGCCAGTTTCAAGGGCTGCCATGGCCATGAATGGTTTGTAGGTTGAGCCCGGTGGGTAGGTGCCTCGCATGGCGCGATTTAACAGTGGCTTGTCAATTGACTCGCTCAAAAGTTTCCAGCTTTCGCTGTCGATGCCATCGACAAATAAATTGGGGTCGAACGTGGGCTTGCTCACAAAGGCCAAGATCTCACCCGTGCGGGGGTCAAGTGCAACCAATGCACCGCGCCGCTCGCCGTACAAGTCTTCGATCATCTTTTGCAATTTCATGTCGATGGACAACACGACGTTTTGACCCGGTGTGGCCGGCCGGCTGGCAAGTCGCCTGACGGCGCGGCCACCCGCCGATGTTTCAACTTCTTGCACACCTGTGATGCCATGGAGTTCACGTTCATAGCGTTGCTCTACGCCGAGCTTGCCGATGTATTGCGTACCGCGGTAATTGCCTTCGTCGTCACTCTCTTCAATTTGCTCTTTTTCTTTTTGGTTGATGCGCCCGATGTAGCCCACCACATGGCTGGCCAAATGGCCGAATGGGTAATTGCGAAACAACCGGGCTTTGATTTCAACGCCTGGAAATCTAAATTGCTGGGCCGTGAATTTGGCCACTTCTTCGTCGGTCAGTCGCGAGCGAATCGGCAGCGAGTCGAAGTTTTTAGACTCTTCTCGCATGCGCTTGAAACGCCTTTTGTCGCGCAGCGGAATGTCAATGATTTCCGACAAGCTGTCGATGGTGGCCTCCAGATCT
>CANFJC010000143.1 GCA_947447245.1 Comamonadaceae bacterium | reverse complement strand
GAACGTGATGTTGGCTGCAAATTGCAACCTTGCTAAAACAATGGGATCAAGAGCGTCCATAACTAACACTTCCATTTGACATCAAAGGGGCTTAAAAGTTACTCAAAGGTAGTTGCAGCAGGTTTAACAACATGAAAGCCCGCAGCTTGCCAGGCATCAAAACCGCCAGCGATCGAGCTGACATTCAGGTAACCCATTTGTTTCAATGACTGAGCACACAAAGCAGCTCTTCCACTAGTTTTGCAATACAAGGTAATTTTAAGGTCATTCGATTGAAATTGCGGATTAGCAGCTAGCTTGAACTCCAGCATGCCACGAGACATATGAATTGCACCCGGCAGATGACCCGCCTGAAACTCTTCGAACTCACGAACATCAATCAACACATCGCATTGAGCGATGACGGCAGGCGCTTTGTCAATTGAAACTTCATTCGTCGCCTGCTTGGCTTGAAATACTAAATCATGAGGTGACTTCAACATAATGGGTCCCTTTTTTATACGATAAACCATTGTCAAATATACCCCAAGGGGTATATAACTGTCAAATTCCTAGAAATAAATGGAAAAGTCACATTGGTCTAAGACAGAGGCATCAGAATCAAGTCATTAACCTAAATCAATGGCAAGTACAAATTAAAGGTTCAAGATGTGACTCAAGGATCAAATGATCCTTCTGTGTCAAAAAAGGAAAAATCATGAAACTTTTACACGACTTATTCTTTACAGACTACGGCCTCATGAGTGTCATCGGACTTGTGTTCATGCTTGGCATGGGCGTATTTTTTCTGCGATTGTTTTTGTCAGGCGCACAGACCCAGCCATAAGCTTTACAAGCTCTTACAACTTGTCAGTGAATTCTTTCTAATCGTGAGTATTAGTCAATGCAACTTGACAGTTGGATTGGCCTGCTTTGAAAGCATCCTGGCCAGCGTGTAAAGGGCCGTCTTTAAAAAACCATGAATAGACAATTCGTGTAACTTGTACAATGACAAATACATCAACTTCGCAAAATAACCTTCAATCATGAGGTTCTTGCCAATCAGACCGCCCATCATGTTACCGACGGTGCTGAATTTTCCAAGAGAAACCAAAGAGCCGAAATCTCGGTAATGAAAAGATTTCAATGGCTTGTTTGCAAAGCGTCTTTTAATTTGATGAAACATGTGCGTGGCCTGCTGATGCGCCGCCTGTGCCCTAGGCGGAACAATACCACCACGTCCACCCTCTTCGTCTGTACAAGGACAGGCCGCGCAATCACCTAAAGCAAAAATATCAGGATCTAAAGTTGTTTGCAAAGAACTGTTCACAAGCAGTTGATTCAACCTGTTTGTCTCAAGCCCGCCAAAATCTTTCAAGTAATCAGGCGCCTTAACACCTGCTGCCCAAACCACAAGCTCAGACTCTATCAATTGGCCATCGCTCAACCTAACACCCTTTGGCGAAACTTCCATCACTTTGGACTTTGTCAGTACCTTCACACCCAATCGGGTAATCAGTTGCTCCGTCGCATTGGAAAGCCTGGGATTTAAAGCAGGCAAGATTCTGTCTGCCGCTTCGATTAAGCTAATTTTCAAATCCTTGTCTGCATCAATACCATTCAAGCCAAACGCCACCACCTCACGTGTGGTTCTGTGCAGTTCAGCAGCTAACTCTACACCAGTTGCACCAGCCCCAATAATCACAACGTGAAGCTGGCTTTGATCAATCAGTTCAGATTGGTGATGTGCACGGATACATGCATTCACCATTTTGGAATGAAACAGCTTGGCATCCGTTTGATTTTCAAGCTTGAGGGCATATTCCTTCACGCCTTGCGTTCCAAAATCATTGCTCAGGCTACCAATGCAAATGACCAAGGTGTCATATTCAATTTTTTGCACGGGTGTGACGGGTGTGTTTTCGGCATCCAAGTAAGGCGCTAAATCAATGGTCTTCTCGATTCGATCCAAGCCTTTGAGCTCTCCGATTCTGAAAATAAAATGGTTCCAGTGGGCATGGGCCATGTAATCAACTTCGTGATCACCAAAATCCATACTGCCAGATGCAATTTCATGAAGCTTTGGCTTCCAAATATGGGTGCGGTTCTTGTCTACCAAGGTGACACTGACTTTTTTATCACGTCGGTATGCCTTGCCAAGACGAGTCGCAAGTTCAAGTCCCCCGGCACCACCTCCCACAATGACAATTTTATGCATGTGAAATTATGCCGCAAAGTCACCCGTTCGAGGTACTGTCAAGCTAAAACCGCCTTTTAGCTCTTGTGTCACCAGTTCATTGTCCCAAGATTCACAAGCGTTGTAATCATGAACTTCCGGAAAATGCTGCATGAGTTGAAACTTTCTCATGATGTAGCTGCTCTTGAAATAATCTAAACCGCAACGAAGTCCAGTAGATGCAGTTTGAGATGGCAGCACATACCCACATGAATCACACCTAGGATCTGCTTGTTGAATGACTTCCTTTGGAGAATGGTTTTGAGACATATTTAACTTGCTACTAAAAAATCAGAGCTGATCGATTCACCGATCACGTTGACTTTATCTAGGTACTGCGTCAAAAACGCATGGAGACCTGTGTCCATAATTTCTTCAATTTGTCCGAACTTAAGTTCCGACAAAAGCTTGCCTGCTTTGTGCTGCGTGCCGCTTCTCAGGTTGTCGCTGACAATCGACAAGTTGCTGACAACTTCTTCCATACAGGCGTGCAAGGAGCGTGGCATATCCGAGCGCAATATCAATAGTTCAGCCACACGGTCTGGGCGAATGACGTCACGGTATACCTTGCGGTAAATTTCAAATGCGCTAACGCTTCGCAAGATAGCGCTCCAATGATAGAAGTCATATTCTTGATCTTTGCCATTGGCTTCACCAAAAAAATCACTCTCAATTGCTTTGTATTTCACATCGACCAATCGGGCGGTGTTGTCACCGCGCTCTAAGTAGGTACCCAAGCGCATAAAACTGCGTGCTTCATCTTTGAGCATCGTACCGATGGTGACGCCTCGCGACAAATGCGAGCGAAACTTCACCCACTCAAACAGCTTGGCAGGGTCATCGAGAAAATTGTGTGCATGTATATGTCGTTGAGCCTCTAACCAGGTTTGATTTTGTGTTTCCCACAACTCGGTTGTGAGAGACCCGCGAACAGCACGCGCGTTTTCTCGTGCAGAGCGCAGACACGAGATGATTGACGAAGGGTTGCTTTCATCGCTCACCATAAAACGCATCACATTGGCAGCAGTGACTTCCTGGTATTTTGACTTGTAAAGAGGCAATAGCTCGCAGATCGACAGCAAACCCTGCCAACCCATCTGAGCAACAGGCGCAGATTGCGGCAGCAGCGACATTTGGTAACTAACGTCCAACATCCGCGCGGTGTTTTCTGCCCGCTCGGTGTAGCGGGACATCCAAAATAAATGGTCTGCGGTTCTACTCAACA
Organism: Comamonadaceae bacterium; assembly: GCA_947447245.1. Lineage (GTDB taxonomy): Bacteria > Pseudomonadota > Gammaproteobacteria > Burkholderiales > Burkholderiaceae_C > Limnohabitans_A. The sequence goes on along the minus strand of CANFJC010000143.1, from coordinate 3,601 downwards.
TGGCTAACTCCTGTCGGACTCTAATACCCAGGTATCTTTGGTGCCACCGCCTTGGCTGCTGTTAACGACCAAAGAACCTTCTTTCAATGCCACGCGTGTCAGTCCACCGGGAACCATTTGCACTGTTTTGCCAGATAACACGAAAGGACGCAAATCAATGTGCCTCGGTGCTACCCCGCTTTCAACATAGGTAGGGCAAGTAGACAGGCTCAATGTAGGCTGCGCCACATAATTACTGGGATTTGCAAGCAAGGCTTCGCGGAAAGCAGCAATTTCTGCTTGAGTCGAAGCAGGTCCTACCAACATGCCATAGCCTCCTGCACCATGCACTTGCTTCACCACCAAGTCTGGGAGGTTTGCCAAGGTGTATTTCAAATCGTCCGCATTTCGACATGTGTAAGTTGGTACATTGTTCAATATGGGTTTTTCACCCAAATAAAACTCAATCATCTTTGGAACAAAGGGGTATATCGATTTGTCATCGGCTACGCCCGTACCGATTGCATTGCATACCGCCACATGACCCGCCTTGTAGGCTTCCATCAACCCTGAACAACCCAAAGTGGAATTGGCCAAAAATACTGACGGATCTAGAAAGTCGTCGTCAACTCGGCGATAGATCACATCAATGCGTTTAGGGCCTCGAGTGGTGCGCATGTAAACATAGGCGTCTTTGACAAACAGGTCTTGTCCTTCTACCAATTCCAAGCCCATCTGTTGGGCTAAAAATGCATGCTCAAAATATGCGCTGTTGAACATACCGGGTGTCAGCACCACAACCGTTGGTTGCTCTACATCTTGAGGGCTCGCATTGCGAAGGGCCTCTAGCAACAAATCGGGATAGTGCGCAACAGGCGCTACTGAATAAGAACGGAATAACTCTGGAAAGAGTCGCATCATCATTTTGCGATCTTCCAACATATAGCTCACACCACTTGGGACGCGCAAGTTGTCTTCCAACACATAGTACTCGCCCTCACCTTGTGCATTGGGAGCTCGCACAATGTCAATGCCGCTGATGTGCGAGTAAATGTCACTCGGTACATTCACACCCATCATTTCTGGACGAAACTGTGAGTTGTTCGTCACTTGATCAGTGGGTATGACCCCAGCCTTCAAGATCTCTTGGTCATGGTAGACATCATGCAAAAATTTATTGAGCGCCGTCACACGTTGAATGAGTCCGCGTTGCAATGAATGCCACTCGTGGGCCGGAATAATCCGGGGAATCAAATCAAACGGAATTAATCGCTCTGTGCCAGAGCCGTCTTCGTCTTTTTCACCGTAAACCGCAAAGGTAATGCCGACCTTGCGAAAAATCATTTCGGCTTCAATCCGATGGGCTTGCATCGATTCCGCCTGTTGCCTTGAAAGCCAATCTGCGTAATTTTGGTAATGGGCGCGCAAGCCTGCATTTGCTTCAAGATGCATTTCGTCAAATCGGTGCATGCACATCTCCTAACCCATTAATTTCAGTCTGATTTCTTAAGCAAAGATTGCGCCACCTTTCGATCTAGGACTTGGCTCAGGTCTTGCTAGCAAAGAAATATGGCAGATCGCCTGTTTCGAGAGAATTTTGCGTATGTCCATCCACGTAGCACTGACCCATATCACCCACTACCAGTACGACCGTTCGGTAGCTCTTGAACCTCAAGTGGTCCGATTACGGCCTGCCCCTCACTGCCGCAGCAAAATCATTTCGTATTCTTTGCAGGTTGAGCCTGTTGGGCACTTCATCAACTGGCAACAAGATCCCTTTTCCAATTACCTTTGCCGTCTGGTTTTCCCCAATAAAACGAAAGAGTTCAAAGTCACGGTGGATCTTGTGGTCGAAATGTCGGTCTACAACCCTTTCGACTTCTTTCTCACCCCAAGCGCTGAAAAATACCCTTTCAAGTACACAAGAGGCGCAGAAATTGAACTCGCCCCCTACTTGGTCACTGAAAGACTGACGCCGCTGCTCAAAAAATATTACCGAACAATTGACCGCTCAAGCATGCGCACCATTGATTTTTTGGTGCAGATTAATCAGCGATTGTTCAAAGATATTCGCTACCTCATCCGCATGGAGCCCGGCGTGCAAACGCCCGAACAAACCCTCAGCAGCGCCAGTGGTTCCTGCCGAGATTCCGCTTGGCTCATGGTGCAACTTCTTCGCCATTGCGGTTTGGCAGCTCGATTTGTGTCTGGTTATTTGATCCAATTGAGCCCCGACGTGAAATCACTCGATGGCCCTAGTGGGACCGAGGTCGACTTCACCGACCTGCACGCTTGGTGCGAGGTTTATTTGCCAGGTGCAGGCTGGATTGGCCTGGACCCAACTTCAGGCTTGTTAGCGGGTGAAGGCCATATTCCGCTGGCGTGTACGCCACAACCCGCCTCTGCGGCGCCGATTGAAGGCGCGATCGAGAAGTGCGAGGTGGCGTTTGATCACCATATGTCTGTTACCCGGATCCATGAGTCCCCGCGCGTGACCAAGCCTTATGACGAGACCGCTTGGTCTGCCGTCCTTCAATTAGGCAAAGAAGTCGATGAAAAACTCCTTGCTGGTGATGTCCGACTCACGATGGGAGGCGAGCCCACTTTTGTGGCAACCAGCGACAGAGATGCACCAGAATGGAACACGGAAGCTCTTGGCCCCACCAAAAGGGGGTTTGCCACTGAATTGGTGCATAAATTAAGGGCTCAGTATGGCGATGGTGGGTTTTTACACTTTGGTCAAGGAAAGTGGTATCCAGGCGAGCAATTGCCTCGTTGGGCTTTGTCCATCTTTTGGCGAAAGGATGGCCAATGTATTTGGAAAAACCCAGCCTTGTTTGCAGATGAGCGCAACCCCAAAAAATACACTGCCAACGATGCCGAGCAATTCACGGTCGCTTTAAGTCGCAAACTGGGTCTTAGTTCTGATTACATCACGCCCGGTTATGAGGATGTTTGGTATTACTTGTGGCGTGAACGTCGTCTGCCCGTCAACGTCGACCCGTTTGACTCCAAACTCGATGATGAGATGGAACGGATTCGTCTGCGTCGTGTGTTTTCGCAAAAACTCGATAGTGTGGTGGGTTATGTGCTGCCTTTGCAACCCGAATCGCATCACCCATTGCATGGCACATCCTGGACCACGGGCCCTTGGTTTTTTCGCGATGAACGCATGTACCTCATCCCAGGCGACTCCCCCATGGGATATCGCTTGCCACTTGATTCATTGCCCTGGGTAAATAAAAACGATTTTCCTTATCTGATCGAACAAGATCCTTTTGCGCCTCGCAATGAATTGCCAAGAGCAGCGTCTTTACCAAGTGCTGCGCCTTTAAAAAGGCAAACTGAAACTGGCAAAGCTACGCTATCAGCCGAATCGGCGGCAGCAAGGCGCTCAAAGGGTCCTGCAACGTCTAAAACCAGTTCAACAACCGAATTACCCAGCCCCAAGTCTCAAGAATCTGCTCACTGGCTCACTCGCACTGCTTTGTGTGTCGAAGCGCGAGACCCTATGCGCGCCAATGGCCCCGAAGCCGAAAAGAATCATGGCGGTGAAAATGGCGTGTTGTACGTCTTCATGCCGCCATTGGCCAATCTCGAAGACTATTTAGACCTCTTGCAT
>CANFJC010000142.1 GCA_947447245.1 Comamonadaceae bacterium | reverse complement strand
AGACGATCTGGCCGGCTTATTGAAAGCGCTGGGGGGCATTTTGGGTATTTTGCAAAATGACCCTGTTGCTTATTTACAAGCCGGTGCGGGTCTGGACGAAGCTGCCATTCAAGCTCACATTCAGGCGCGAGCAGATGCCAAAGCGGCCAAGAATTTTGCCGAAGCCGACCGAATTCGCAAGCTCTTGCTAGAGCAGGGCATTGAGCTCAAAGATTCAGCGGTCGGCACCACTTGGGAGGCGGCTCAATGAGCCATTCCGATGATGTCATGACGCCTGAGTATTGGGCTGCGGCTTGTGCCCATCTGTCGAAAAAAGACAGGGTGATGAAGCGTCTGATTCCTCAGTTTGGTGATGCCTGCTTGGTGTCGCGTGGTGATGCTTTTGTCACCTTAGCGCGCAGCATTGTAGGCCAGCAAATTTCAGTCAAAGCGGCTCAATCCGTCTGGAATAAATTTGCGGCCTTGAGCAAAAAAATCACACCTGCAGGCGTTTTGAAATTGAAAGTAGATGACATGCGCGCTGCAGGTTTGTCTGCACGCAAAGTTGAATATTTGGTCGATTTGGCGCTTAACTTTCATGGCAAAAATGTCAGCGTCAAAGAATGGCAACAGATGGACGATGAAGCCATCATTGACGAATTGGTGGCCATTCGGGGCATTGGTCGCTGGACGGCTGAGATGTTTTTGATCTTTCACCTGATGCGCCCCAACGTCTTGCCCCTCGATGATGTGGGCTTGATCAATGGCATCAGCAAGAACTATTTTTCAGGCGAACCTGTGAGTCGAAGCGATGCTCGCGAGGTTGCTCAAGCATGGCAACCCTACAGCACCGTAGCAACTTGGTATATTTGGCGATCTCTTGACCCCTTACCGGTTGAGTATTGAGCTAGACAAAGGAGGCCCATTTTGGCCAAGCGCACATTCCTAGACTTTGAGCAGCCGGTGGCGGAACTCGAAGGCAAAATTGAAGAACTTCGCTATGTGCAAAGCGAATCTGCTGTTGATATTTCTGAAGAAATTGACCAGCTCAGTAAAAAGAGCCAGCAGCTGACCAAAGACATTTACTCTGACTTGACGGCCTGGCAAATTACCAAAATTGCCCGTCATCCTGAGCGCCCTTACACATTGGATTACATTCGCGAAATTTTCACTGATTTTGTGGAAATGCACGGCGACCGCCACTTTGCCGACGACTTGTCGATTGTGGGCGGCTTGGCGCGTTTCAATGGATCGCCTTGCATGGTCTTGGGCCATCAAAAAGGCCGTGACACCAAAGAGCGCACGCAGCGCAACTTTGGCATGAGCAAGCCAGAAGGTTACCGCAAAGCCCTGCGCCTGATGAAGACCGCAGAAAAATTCAAGCTGCCCGTGTTCACGTTTGTTGACACACCAGGTGCATACCCCGGCATTGATGCCGAAGAGCGAAGCCAGTCAGAAGCAATTGGCCGAAATATTTTTGAAATGGCGCAACTTGAGGTGCCCATCATCACCACCATCATTGGTGAAGGTGGCTCCGGCGGCGCATTGGCCATCTCTGTGGCCGATTCAGTGCTGATGCTTCAGTACTCTATTTATTCCGTGATCAGTCCAGAAGGTTGTGCCTCCATTTTGTGGAAAACCTCTGACAAAGCAGAAGAGGCGGCTGAGGCGCTTGGCATTACCGCCCACCGTTTAAAAGCTTTGAATTTGGTCGACAAAATTGTGAACGAACCGGTTGGGGGTGCACACCGCGACCCTGCTCAAATGGCCGCATTTTTGAAGCGTGCTTTGGGGGACGCTTGGCGCCAGGTCACCGATTTGAAGCCCAAAGAATTGGTCGAGCGTCGCTACGAGCGTTTGCAAAGCTATGGCCGTTTCACAGACACCAAAGCCAGTAAATAATTCCGCGAATGCGGGTGCGGGCTTGCTCCCACCCAGCTTTCAGCCTGAGCTGCCCATGGCCGTCGCCTTCAGCGGCGGTGCAGATTCCACCGCATTGCTCATGGCTTGTGTCAGGCGGTGGCCAGGGCAAGTCAGAGCCATTCACATTCACCATGGTTTGCAAGCCGATGCTGATAAGTTTGCAAGACACTGCCAAGTTTTGTGTGAACAATTGCAAGTGCCCTTGGTGCTTTGCAAAGTCAATGCCAAACACGAGGCAGGACAAAGTCCTGAAGATGCTGCCAGAAAGGCACGCTATGCCGCTTTAAGCGAGGCTGTTCACGCGCATCCTCTGTTGCAGGGTGTGAAAGACATTGCACTGGGGCAGCATGCCGATGATCAGGTAGAAACTTTGTTGCTGGCGCTGTCGCGTGGTGCTGGCTTGCCAGGCTTGGCCAGCATGCCCTCGAAATGGCTGCGAGATGATTTGCATTGGCATCGGCCTTTATTGAATGTGGCTGGTGCTAAGTTGCGCGAATACCTGACTCTGTTGAAAGTGACCTGGGTAGAAGACCCCACCAACCAAGATGAACAATTCACCCGCAACCGCATTCGTGCGCAATTGTTGCCTGCTTTGGAAAGGGCTTTTCCCCAATTCAGGGACACCTTTTCAAGGAGTGCTTCGCACGCAGCAGAAGCACAAGAAATTTTGAACGAGGTAGCTGCAGCCGATCTGTCTAGCCTGATGGCGTCAGGTGGGCTGAACATCAAGTTCTTGCAACAGCTCAGTCCAGCCAGGCAGTCCTTGGTACTTCGGCAATGGCTGAAGGTGCACCACCAAACCACGCCGAGCACTGTGCAAATGAGCGAGTTGTTGTCGCAAATTGCGGCGTGCACTACGCGCGGTCACCAGTTGCGATTGAAGGTGGGGCGGGGGTATGCGCTAAGAGACGGGCAGGTTTTGACCTGGTCCGATCAGGTCTAGCCTCTAAATTCCCTTTAAATCGAGGGTTCTCCCGAGTACAATCGACGGGTTTTGCTGAAATTTCCCTTTTAAAAATTTAAAAAATGGCACTGATCGTTCACAAATATGGCGGCACTTCGATGGGCTCAACAGAGCGCATTCGAAATGTGGCCAAACGCGTCGCCAAATGGGCTAGGGCTGGCCACCAAATGGTGGTGGTGCCAAGCGCCATGAGCGGCGAAACCAATCGCCTGTTGGGCTTGGCCAAAGAATTGGCGCCCGCCAAAACAGACACGGCCTATGACCGCGAACTTGACATGTTGGCCTCAACCGGCGAGCAAGCGTCTTCTGCATTGTTGGCCATTGCTTTGCAGTCTGAGGGCATGGAGTCTGTTAGCTATGCTGGCTGGCAAGTTCCTATCAAGACCAACAGCGCTTTCACCAAAGCTCGCATTGAATCGATTGATGATGTGCGCGTTCGCAAAGACTTGGCAGCGGGCCGTGTGGTCATCGTCACTGGCTTCCAAGGTGTAGACCCAGATGGCAACATCACCACTTTGGGTCGTGGCGGCTCAGACACCTCAGCAGTAGCCGTGGCTGCGGCCATGAAAGCCGACGAGTGCCTCATTTACACCGACGTGGATGGCGTGTACACCACCGACCCCCGCGTGGTGCCTGAGGCCCGTCGCTTGAAAACAGTCAGCTTTGAAGAGATGCTGGAAATGGCGTCCCTCGGTTCTAAAGTTTTGCAAATTCGCTCAGTTGAATTTGCGGGTAAATACAAAGTGCCTATGCGTGTGCTGTCTAGCTTCACACCTTGTGACATCGACATTCATGAAGAAGCCAAGTCTGGCACCCTGATCACTTTTGAGGAAGACGAAAAAATGGAACAAGCCGTTGTCTCCGGCATTGCGTTCAATCGCGATGAAGCCAAAATTTCTGTGTTGGGCGTGCCCGACAAACCAGGCATTGCTTACCAAATTTTGGGTGCAGTGGCTGACGCCAACATTGAAGTTGACGTGATCATTCAAAACTTGAGCAAAGATGGCAAGACTGACTTCAGCTTCACAGTGCACCGCAATGATTTTGCGCGCACCATGGACCTGTTGAAGGATAAAGTGCTTCCTGCTTTGGGTGCCTCCGAGGTGAGTGGCGATGCCAAAATTTGCAAAGTGTCGATCGTGGGCATTGGCATGCGAAGCCATGTGGGCATTGCCAGCAAAATGTTTCGCTCTTTGAGCGAAGAGGGCATCAACATTCAGATGATTTCGACGTCTGAAATTAAAACCTCAGTTGTAATTGACGAGAAATACATGGAATTGGCGGTACGGGCCTTGCACAAGGCCTTTGATTTAGACCAAGCCTGATATAATTTTCGAGTGCTGGAATCGTGACCGAGTGGCCGAAGGTGCTCCCCTGCTAAGGGAGTATAGGGTGTAGAGCCTTATCGAGAGTTCGAATCTCTCCGATTCCGCCAGCTAAGTTTAAAAAGCCGTTGATCTTTGGGTTGGCGGCTTTTTTTTTGGGTTTTTGCTGAGCTCGCTGGGTGAGGATGGATTGGGCGGGCGCCTCATGCTGGGGTACCAGAAATCGTTGCCCGCCCAATCCATCCTCACCCAGACTGCGAACAGCAGTGATGGCGCGCACCAGTTTCACGCGCACAATAAGTTGAGCAGTCAAGCTGAAGGCGGCTGACGATTTGTGGTACTCCACCATGAGGAAGCCGCCTTCAGCTTGACTGTTCAACGCCCCAGCCATCTAAAGATTTCTGGCCCTCCAGCCGAAATCAAATTTAACTCTGCTCTGACCCCAATTAATCCAAAGCTATGATGAGATCCATGTCATTGGAGAAGTTAGTGGTCATCCCCAAACAATCTATTCATTTCTGGCGATGTGCCTTGAGTGCCCTCGCTTTAATGTGTGTCTTTTCAGTAAAGGCTCAGCCTGTGAATTCAGCAAACATGGATCCTTATTTGTGGTTAGAAGAAGTGCAGGGCGACAAAGCCTTGGCTTGGGTGCGCGAGCGCAATGCCGTGTCTACTGCATTGTTGCAAGCCCAACCTGTGTTTGCCGACAACCGTGCCAAAGTGCTCGGCGTATTGAACAACCGAGATCAAATCCCGGGTGTGACCCGCAGAGGTGATTACCTCTACAACTTCTGGCGCGATGCAAAAAACCCTCGGGGTCTGTGGCGTCGCACCACGCTCGAAGAATATCGCAAACTGCTGCCCAAGTGGGATGTGCTACTTGACCTGGATGCACTTGGCAAAGCTGAAAATGAAAACTGGGTGTGGGGTGGCTCGGATTGTCTCGCACCAGATTACAACCGCTGTCTGATCTCGATGTCTCGCGGTGGTGCAGATGCCAAAGTTACAAGAGAGTTTGACATTGCCCAACGCGAATTTGTGAAAGACGGATTTAATTTGCCCGAGGCCAAATCACAACTCGATTGGGTCGACATCCATACCGTTTATGTGGGCACCGATTTTGGCCCAGGAAGCATGACTCAGAGTGGCTACGCCCGCATGATCAAACGTTGGAAGCGTGGCACACCTGTCTCTGAAGCGCAGTTGATGTACGAAGGCAAAGAAAGTGATGTGGCGGCGTTTGCGACCGTTGACAAAACCCCAGGCTTCGAGCGAACCATCTTTGGTCGTTCCACAGATTTTTACAACACCGAAATCAATTTGCTTGTAGATGGCAAACTACTCAAGATCGACAAGCCAAGCGATTCCTCCTTGTCTTGGCAACGCGAGTTGGCGTTTTTATTGCTCAAGAGTGAATTCACAGTCGCTGAACGCACTTACAAATCTGGCAGTTTGCTGGCCATCAAGTTTGAAGCATTGATACGTGGTGAGCGAAGTTTTGAGTTGCTGTTTGAGCCAACAGCCACGCGCTCTTTATCACGCAGTGGCCCCACCACCACGCGCGATTTTTTGTTGCTCAACATCTTAGACAATGTGGCGGGTCGCATTGAAGAGCTGCAATATTTAGGAGGTAAGTGGCAGCGCCGCGAAGTGAAGGCGCCTTTCCCTGGGGCTTTGGGCGCAGTGGGCATGCACGACCCATTTGTCAAAGACGACCCACTGGCCAATCACTACAGCATGTCGTACCTCGACTTTTTAACGCCCGCCAGTTTGTACTTGGGCAAGGCCGGCAGTGACGAGCGTGAGCTGCTTAAGCGCAACCCCATATTCTTTGATGGCACTGGCATGCGCACTGAGCAACGCTTTGCCACATCCAAAGATGGTACCCAAGTGCCTTACTTTGTGGTCTACCCCAAAGGCGCAAAAACAGACGGCACCAACCCAACTGTGCTGTATGGGTATGGTGGATTCCAAATTTCAATGACGCCGTTTTACAGCGGTGGTTGGGGAACTACTTGGTTACAGCGCGGTGGCGTGTTTGTGGTTGCCAACATTCGAGGTGGCGGTGAGTTTGGTCCAGCTTGGCATCAAAGTGCCCTGAAGCAAAATAAGCAGAAAAGTTATGACGACTTTGCGGCTGTGGCCGAAGATTTGATCAAAGCGGGTATCACAAAGCCAAAACACCTTGGCATCATGGGCGGCAGCAATGGGGGCTTGTTGGTGGGTGCCGTGATGGTGCAGCGGCCTGAGTTGTTTGGTGCAGTGGTGTGCAGTGTGCCCCTGCTGGACATGCAGCGCTATCACAAACTGTTAGCGGGCAACAGTTGGATGGCTGAGTATGGCAATCCGGATAAAGCAGACGAGTGGGCTTACATCAGTCAATACAGTCCGTATCAAAATGTGAAGAAGGGTGTGAAGTACCCCAAGGTGCTGTTTGCCACTTCTACGCGTGATGATCGTGTTCATCCTGGGCATGCTCGCAAAATGGCGGCCCTGATGATAGAGCAGGAGCATGATGTGCTGTATTACGAGAACATGGAGGGCGGGCATGGGGGTGCTGCTAACAATGAGCAGCGTGCTAATTTGGTGGCGCTGGAGAATACGTTTTTGTGGACTAGCCTTGGAGGTCGTTGATTTTTTTGCTGAGCTCGCTGGGTAAGGATGGATTGGGCGGGCGCCTCATGCTGGAGTACCAGAAATCGTTGCCCGCCCAATCCATCCTCACACAGCTGCGAACAGCAGTGATGGTGCTCGGAAGTTTCCGTGCACCAAAAGTTGAGCAGTCAAACTGAAGGCGGCTGACGATTTGTGGTACTCCACCATGAGGAAGCCGCCTTCAGTTTGACTGCTCAACGCTCCAGCCATCAGAAGATTTCT
>CANFJC010000141.1 GCA_947447245.1 Comamonadaceae bacterium | reverse complement strand
GGGAGGGGATGGCGTCCATTCGGTAGTCGAAAGAAGTTTGTCGGCCGGGCGGAAGGAGGGCGGGTAAATCGCCGGATGGGGAGGGTACGTTCACCCAGCGATCGCGGGCTTTGAGTTGGGGGTGGGCCCATAAGTCGGCCATGTTGTTCATTCTGGCATTGGCAATTTGCGCGATCTCTAAACGTTCAATCACTTGTTGAACGGTCAATTTAGAAAACACATTCAAGATAAGGGCTTCCAAAGCTTGTCGATGCTCATTGCGCTTGGCATTGCTTTCGAACCTTGGGTCTTGGCTTAGGTTTTCTTGCAACATCACATGCTTGCAAAACAAAAGCCATTCACGTTCGTTTTGCAAACCCAACATCACAGTGCCCTGGTCTTCAGGGCTTGAAAGCGATTTGGGGTCTAGTGAGCCGCCTGCTGCAAAAGGCCCATAGGGGTAAATGGTGGCGTGCGATGCGGCACTGCGAGGGGGTGGCGATGCACCGTCCATGGCGTAGTACATGGGAAAGCCCATCCACTCACTGAGCGACTCCAACATCGAAACATCAATGTGCGAGCCTTCGCCTGTTTTGTCTCGGTGAATGATGGCGGACAAAATATTGGTGTACGCATACATGCCTGCGGCAATGTCGGCAATGGAGTTGCCGCTTTTGCTGGGGTTGTCGGGTGTGCCCGTGACGCTTAAATAACCGGCTTCACTTTGAATGAGCAAGTCGTAGGCTTTTTTATCGCGGTAAGGGCCGTCAAGGCCATAGCCCGAGATGTCGCACACAATGAGCCTTGGGTTTTGCGCTCGCAAAGTAGCAGCATCCAGTCCCATGCGCGTGGTGGCGCCTGGCGCCAAGTTTTGCACCACCACATCTGCTTTGGCGATCAGGGCTTTCAGAACCTCTAGATGCTGCGCATTCTTTAAATCTAAAGCCAAGCTTTCTTTGGAACGATTGACCCACACAAAGTGAGAGGCTTGCCCTCTGGCACGTTGGTCGTAGGCTCTTGCAAAATCACCTACCTCTGGGCGTTCAATTTTGATCACGCGCGCGCCCAAGTCTGCCAATTGCCTTGTGCAAAAGGGCGCTGCAATGGCATGCTCTAGCGACACCACAGTGATGTGGTCAAGCGGCTTAGTGCGCTGCGCATGATGAGATGCAGATGGGTTTGTAGTCATCAGAATGATCTTGGTAAACCCAGCACATGCTCGGCCATGTAGGAATAAATGAGGTTGGTAGAAATAGGCGCCACTTGGTAGAGCCTGGTTTCTCTGAATTTTCTTTCAACGTCGTATTCGGCTGCAAAACCAAAACCGCCATGCGTTTGCAAACACACATTGGCAGCTTCCCAAGATGCTTTGGCAGCCAGGTACTTGGCCATGTTGGCTTCTGCGCCGCAGGCCTGGTTGGCATCAAACAATTCGCACGCGCGAAAGCGCATGAGGTTGGCGGCTTCAGTTTCTATGTAGCTGTCGGCAATGGGAAACTGAACCCCTTGGTTTTGGCCAATGGGCCGGCCAAAGACCATGCGCTCGTTGGCATAGCGGGTGGCACGGTCAATGAACCAATAGGCATCACCAATGCACTCTGCGGCAATGAGTGTTCGCTCGGCGTTCAAGCCGTCCAAAATGTATTTAAAACCTTTGCCTTCTTCACCAATCAGGTTTTCAACAGGAATTTCCAAGTTGTCAAAGAAGACTTCATTGGTTTCATGGTTGACCATGTTGCGAATGGGTTTGACCGTCATGCCATGGCCGATGGCTTGTTTCAAATCGACCATGAAGATGGACATGCCTTCGCTTTTTTTAGTCACCTCTGACAAGGGCGTGGTGCGTGCTAGTAAAATCATCAGGTCAGAGTGTTGAATGCGAGAGATCCAAACTTTTTGGCCATTCACCACATACCGATCGTTTTTGCGAATGGCTGTGGTTTTCAATTGCGTGGTGTCAGTGCCCGTGGTGGGTTCTGTCACAGCCATCGACTGCAAACGCAACTCGCCTGAAGCAATTTTGGGCAAGTAGGTTTGCTTTTGCAAAGCGGAGCCATGCCTGAGCAAGGTGCCCATGTTGTACATCTGGCCATGGCAAGAGCCGGCATTGCCGCCCGATAAATTGATTTCTTCCATGATGACCGAGGCCTCTGCCAAGCCCAAGCCTGAGCCGCCATATTCAGTGGGAATGAGAGCAGCCAACCATCCGGCTTCGGTCAATGTTTGAACAAATGCTTCGGGATAGCCGCGGGCTTCGTCGACTTCTTGCCAATACTTTGAATCAAAACTTTGGCACATATCGCGCAATGCTTCTCGCAAGGTTTGATGCGCATCGGGTTTGGGAATGGCGTGTTTCATCGGGATCAGTTCAGTTCTGCTGTGGCTTGCATGGTGAGATACGCTTCATGGTCTTGCGCCCACAAAGTCACATGCAAGTTGTCTTTGGTTTGGGCCATGAGTTGAATGGCGCGGCCGTCTGCGCATTCAAAGCTAGGACGGACCGCTTTGAATTCGAATTTTTTCAAAGTTCGATCGGTATTTCTTCTGAGCACATCGACCAACAAAGTGGCAATAAGGGGGCCGTGCACCACCAAGCCAGGGTAGCCCTCATGTTGAGTGACATAAGACCGATCGTAATGGATGCGATGGCCATTGAAAGTCAGTGCCGAGTATCTAAAAAGCAAAACATCATCAGGCACTATTTCACGCTGCCAAAGTGCAAGCTCTGGCACCAGCAGCTTCGCGGCAGGGGTAGGCTGGGCAGCCACTTCATTTTCTAAGGGTGCAGACTTGTAAACAATGTCGTGCTCTTCACTCAAACACAATTGCGTGCCCTTGCGCAACTCGTGAAGCACCTTCACAAAGACCAAGTCGCCACTCTTTCCAATTTTGTGCTGAACAGATTGAACGCTGGAGGTGCGCGAAAGGGTGTCGCCAACGCAGATGGGTGAGTGCCATTCAAAACGGCTGCCGGCCCACATTCTTCTGGGCAAAGGCACGGGCGGCAAGAAGCCACCCTTTGCAGCATGCCCATCGGGCCCAAGCTCGCTTTGCGGTGTGTGTGGCAAAAAATACAGCCAATGCCACAAAGGGGGAAGTGCATCGCCCAACTTAGGTTCGGGGTCTTTGCGGTCAAGCGTGGCACTGAGGCCGCGCATGGGCGCAAGGGTCACTTGGTCCGTCAAGGTCTGCGAACGACCCACCCAAGTTTGCAAATTTGACAGTATTTCGGGGCTCAATGGTTTACCTTGATGGATGCGGTTTGAATTTGAGTTAAAAATATAACATCCTCAGCCTTAAATCCCATTTAAAACTCCAAATGATTGACCATCTAGACCACTTAGTTCTGACCACTGCCAATGAAACTGCTTGCGTAGACTTCTACACACGAATCATGGGAATGAGCTTGGAAAGCTTTGTTGGCGGCACGCCACCTGTCACTCGCAAGGCCTTCAAATATGGCAATCAAAAGATTAACTTGCATGTGAAGGGCAAAGAGTTTGACCCCAAGGCGCACTTGCCAGTGCCAGGATCGCTAGACCTTTGCTTCATTGCCTCGGTGCCGCTTGAGCAAGTGATTGCCAAGTTAAATGCACAGGCTTGGCCTATTTTGGAAGGACCCGTCATGCGCACTGGCGCCACACAAAAAATCAGGTCGGTGTACGTGCGTGACCCCGACCTGAATTTAATTGAAATTTCTGAACTGGCCTAAGCTCAGTCAGCGTAGACGCCAGCCGACTTAATGACTGGGCCCCACTTGTTAATTTCAGACTGAAGCCAAGTGCGCAGACCTTCAGGCGTCTGTTTAGAGTCAGGCACAATTTCAGCGCCCAAATCGGCCATGCGAGCCACAAAGGCTGGATCTTTCAAAGCGGTTCTGACGGCAGAGCCAAATTTTTCAATGTTGGCTGCGGGTGTGCCTTTAGGGGCGTAAATACCGTGCCACACAATCACTTCAAAATCCTTCAAGCCGCCTTCAGTCAAGGTGGGAGCATCTGGCAAAGCACGAATGCGTTGCTTGGTGGTCACGCCATACAAGTTGACAGTGCCTGCCTTGATGTGTTGTGTGGTTTGTGTGGTTTGGTCACACAAGATATCGACCTGACCTCCCAACAAGGCATTGAGTGCGGGGGCTGTGCCAGAAAATGGCACGGTGGTGAGATCGACACCCAAGGCCTGCTGCAGCAGCATGCCGCACAAATGCGAGACTGCGCCCAAACCAGCGTTAGCCAGATTGATTTTCTTGGCATTGGCTTTGACGTAAGCGCTTAACTCTTGCATGTTCTTGGCAGGCAAGTCTTTGCGGCCAATGAGGGTCATGGGCACGTCCACAGCCTGGCTGACATACTCAAAGTCCGTCATGGGGTTGAAGGCCATTTTGCGATACAGCGCGGGGGCTGTTGACATGCCGTTGTGATGGATCAGGAAGGTATAGCCATCGGGTGCCGCCTTGGCCACATAGCCGCCGGCCAAAGTGCCGCCAGCGCCTACTTTGTTTTCAACCACCACGGTTTGACCTAAAGTTCTGCTCATGTTGGCTGCCAGCGTGCGCGCCACAATGTCTGTAGGTCCACCTGCGGCAAAGGGCACCACCAAGGTAATGGACTTGGTAGGGTAGCCTTGGGCCGACGCGCCAAAGGGCACCGCCAAGATGGCAAGGCTAGCAATAAGGGAGGAAACGAATTTCATTTTGCGGGCTTTCATGAGGGTAGAACTCTGCCTACGAATGATAGACACTCACTTTTGACTGTGCAATCCAATAACAGTCTGTCCAAATTGCGGTTTACCCTAAGAAAGGGCCGAACAACTGCAGTTCAAATTTTTCAATCGCCAAAACGCAAGCTGTCTCCGCACCGAATGTGGCCAGGTTTGACCACTTCAGCGTAAACGCCTGCACAGGGTAGCTTGCCAAAATCGCCTAGGTCGCACATGTTTTGTTCAACGATGGCTCGAAGAATACTGGGATCTCGGGGTAAATCATCTTGGGCCAAAGTGACGCTGATACACCGGGGGCAGGGGATACTGACCCGAAGCACCAGATCAGTGCCAATCATGATGGTTCGGCCTACCCATGTGTTTTCAATGAAGGGCTGGCTGTCTGAATGGATGACCAAGTTCGGCCTAAATCTTCGCTCGTCAAATCGACCTTCAGGGTAGGTTTTTTGGAAATGATTCAATGTGGATGAAGCGATCAGATGCATGCACCCGTAATCAAAAAAAGCGCCGGCTGGGGCCCCTCCAGCCAATGGGAATTCGGTCACTTCGCTTAAGTTTCCGCCCAAAGTGCCCGCTGGTACTTCAATCAAAAGTCCGGGTGGTGCTGTGCTCATCAGTTTCAAAGGACGTTCAAAAACTGCCGAAATTCGCTCTTCAATGTTCGCGTCAGTTGTGGTGAGTGTTTCACCAGTAGGCATGACGATTTCCAATGCGGGAATTTTGGATTGGGGATCGGGTTCAGAAACGAAGTGTGGATGGTAATTTAATAAACTCTCAGCCCATTTGCGTACCACGGCTGCTCGGTTGGTTTCTTCATTGACAAATGCGTAGACCCGATCGCCAATGATGCCTTTGTCGGAGACATAGACTGACTGGAGTTTTTCGCCTGCCATTGATTTGACGGGGTAGCGCCAAATTGATTCAACAGAATCAAGCGTGGCATTTGTTGCATGAGACGTTGCCGTGAGTTCTGTACTTTCGGATTTGATCAAAGGCGTGTCTGAACCTGGTTTCGAATTTTTCCTGGCCTCTAACATTTTCTGTCGGCCCGAATGGGTTAAGTACTGAATGCCTGCATCTACATTGTTGCTGCGACCATAGTGGTAGGCCAAGGCTGCTACATGGTCATCAATTGAAACCGGATAGATGGCTTCAATTGCAACACCGATTCGCTCGTGCAATATTTTGCGACGTTCAATCAGTAAAGTGTTGTAGGCAACATCTTGCGTTAGGGCGCTTTTGAAGATGTAACCTTTCTCTCCTGAAACTGGTTTTTCATAAATGAACTCACCCAGTTGCAATTCTTTCAGTTGTTTTTCGATGGCATCTTTGGAACTCGATGTCACTGCCACAATGAGTGATATTGAAAACTCTTTGCCAATCACGGCCAGAGTTTGCAATATTTCTTTGGCATGCGATGGCAGCCTGTCTATCCTGGCTGCAAGAATGGCTTGAACGGAGGAGGGAATATCTAAGTCTTCTAGCTTCTTGGTGAGCACAATGTTGCCATCACGCGCCAAAGTGCCATCGTCAAACAATGCCTTCACCATCTCTTCCATAAAGAAGGGCGTGCCACTGGACTTCTCAACAATCAGTCGCTTGAGATCGGACAATTGAGCACCGTCACCTAACATGGCTGCAAGCATTTCCTTGGCTTTGGCGTCTCCCAAAGGGTCAAGTCGAATTTGAGTAAAGTAAGATTTATTGTTCCATCCGTGAACAAACTGTGGCCTGTAATTCACGATCAACAAAATGTTGGCTTTGCCAATGGCATCCGCCAGTTGATTCAGAAATTCTTGTGTTTGATCGTCGATCCAATGCAAGTCTTCGAAGACCAATATCAATGGCTGATTGGCCGATTCGCGAACCAGTAAGCGTTTTAGGCCTTCCCATGTTTGGAGATCGCGAGTACGTTCATCCAGTCCAAAGAAGGGATCGTCTTCGTCAATCAGATTCAGTAAACCCAACACAGAGGGCTCTATGTCTTTTAAGAGTGGGTCTAGTTGTTGTAGGGCGTTCTTTACTTTTTCGCGTCGCTTCTGCTCGTTGTCCTGGGCCTCAATGCCAAAATAGGCTTGGAGCAATTCAATCAGCGGCTGGCAATAAGAGTTCTTGCCATGCGATACCGCTGATGTTTCCAATATTTTTGCCCTTGACTGAATGCCAGACATGAATTCAAAGATCAACCGAGATTTTCCTGTGCCGGCTTCTGCCACGATGGCCACAACCTGACCATTACCCGCTTGCGCTTGCTCGGCCGCATACCGAAGTGAATCCAATTCACGGTCACGGCCGACGAATTTGGAAAACCCTTGACCCGCAGAGCGCTGCATCCTGGTGCGTTGCTTGCCTAAGCCGGTCACTTCATAAACCTTCACTAAATCGGTCACGCCTTTTACT
>CANFJC010000140.1 GCA_947447245.1 Comamonadaceae bacterium | reverse complement strand
GCTTTCTAGGCAGCGCGTGAACGAAGCCATGATTCACCTGCAGGAAGAGGAGCTCATTCGGGTTGAATATGGCGGCGTTCGAATTTTGAATTTGCATGGCCTTCGAACCCGGATGATTGACCGCAGAAACAGGGACAATCCGTCCAAAGAAAACGTTTTATGAATCAGCCCCCTTCTAAGCCCGCCTTTGCGCGCGCACCCCGACCTGCCAATGCGGTTTCAAGCGCACACCCCAGTGCGACCGGCGCCACCACCGTCCGCTTGAACAAGCGCATGGCCGAGTTAGGCCTTTGCTCACGCCGCGAAGCCGACGCGTGGATTGATCAGGGCTGGGTGAGGGTCAATGGTCAAGTGGCCGAGATGGGCATGCAAGTGGGCTCCACCGATCGCATCACGGTTGAGCGGGAAGCCCAAGCCCAACAAGAGCAGCAAGTGACGGTGCTGCTGCACAAACCCATGGGCTATGTGAGTGGTCAAGCGGAAGACGGACACGAGCCTGCCATGGTGCTGTTTCAAGCGCGCAATCAATGGACGGGCGACACCACCCGCATTCGCTTTAGCCCAGCGCAATTCAAAGGTCTTGCGCCCGCGGGCCGCTTGGACATTGACTCTGTGGGCCTGCTGGTCATGACGCAAGATGGCCGCGTGGCGCGCCAACTGATTGGCGAAGACGCCGACATGGAGAAAGAGTATTTGGTGCGCGTCACTTGCTCGGGGCCGAATGGCGATGTTGCGGTCAACGTGCAAGCGCATTTTCCCGCCGCACAAATGCAAAGACTGCGGCACGGCTTGAGCTTGGATGGCAAGCCTTTGAAGCCGGCGCAAGTGGAGTGGCAAAACCCAGAACAACTGCGCTTCGTGCTCAAGGAAGGCAAGAAGCGACAGATTCGGCGGATGTGCGAGCAAGTTGGGTTGAAAGTTGTGGGCCTGAAACGCATTCGCATGGGCCGCATCAGCTTGGGTGCTTTGCCGGTGGGGCAGTGGCGGTATTTAGGGCCGAAAGAAACTTTTTAAGCCAAGTCTTTGAATTTTCATCAAGGTTTAAACAGGCTGTGCTAAAAGCAAAAAAATCTATGCCATCTTGTCCCTAGGAAAAAAATGACTCACTCGTTTTTCGCAAAAAAATCACACGCCTTCAGCGCCCTCTTTCTAGGTGCCATCCTTTTTTCTTCGGCACAAGCTGCCACCGTCAATGCCATTTGCAGCACCGATCAAAGCTGGTGCGAAATGGCAGCACAAGCCTTCACCAAGGCCACGGGCGTCACCGTGTTGCAAACTCGAAAAGCCACTGGCGAAGCACTGGCTCAAATTAGAGCTGAGGCTGCCAACCCCAAGACAGACATTTGGTGGGGCGGCACAGGCGATCCATTTTTACAAGCGGCTGAAATTGGCTTGCTCGCCCCCTACCGCCCCGCTTACATCAACGACCTTTATGGCTGGAGCGTGCGTCAATACGCTATGAGTGAAAACAAAGTGGGGGGTTTCTACACCAGTGCCATTGGCTTTGGTTGGAACACCGAATTGCTGAAGAAGAAAAACCTGCCTGCCCCTAAATGCTGGGCAGATTTGATCAAGCCGATTTACAAAGGCGAGATTGAGATTTCGCATCCCGCATCCAGCGGCACGGCCTACACCATCTTGGCAGGCTTGGTGCAGTTGATGGGCGAGGAAGCGGCCTTCGATTACATGAAAAAGCTCAACCTGAATGTGACGCAATACACTCGCAGCGGAACAGCCCAGGCGCCCAATGTGGCCAAAGGTGAAGTGGCTGTGGGCGTGAGTTTTATGTTCGGCTTTGACCTTTGGAAACACAACAAATACCCCGTGCAATCTGGGGCACCGTGCGAAGGCACCGGCTACGAAATTGGTGGCATTGCCCTCATCAAAGGCGCGCGCAACGCAGAAGCAGCCAAACAATATTACGATTTTCTGATGAGCGCGGAAGGTCAAAAGATTGGCGGCTTGTCGGGCAGCCTGCAATTCCCGGCCAATAAGACCTTCAAACCCGACCCCCGCATTCCCAGCCTCGACGATGTCCGCTTGATCAAGTACGACTTCGAAAAATACGGCAAAGCGGCCGAACGCAAGCGCCTGCTAGACCGCTGGAACAAAGAAGTGGGCGCTCAGGCTCGCTGATCGGTCAAGCGCAACTCAGACCCCCCTTGAAATTTCCAAGCCCATCCCCAAATCAGGGGGTGGCGGGATGAATTGACCCCATTGAGGCGCTTTGCGCGCCCACAAAATCCGTTCTTAACTGTAATTTGTAGATTCGAAGATGACCAAAAAGACCCATGCCTTCCAAGCCGAAGTGGCCCAACTTTTGCACTTGGTAACCCATTCGCTCTATTCCAATCCCGAAATTTTTGTCCGCGAATTGGTGTCCAACGCATCCGATGCCTGCGACAAACTGCGCTTTGAAGCCTTGAACAACGACGCGCTGTACGAAAACCAGCCCAATTTGGAAGTGCGTTTGTCGTTTGACACCGAGGCCAAGACCTTGACCATTACCGACAACGGCATTGGCATGACGGCCCAAGAAGCGATCGACAACTTGGGCACCATTGCCAAGAGCGGTACCAAAGACTTCGTGAGCAAGTTGTCGGGCGATCAAAAGGCCGATGCTCAGCTCATTGGCCAGTTTGGTGTGGGCTTTTATTCTGGTTTCATTGTGGCCGACAAGATCACCGTGGAAACACGCCGCGCAGGCGCCCCCGCCTCAGAAGGTGTGCGCTGGATCAGCGGTGGCACGGGTGATTTTGAAGTGGAAAACATCGAGCTGGCCCAGCGCGGCTCCAGCATCATTTTGCATTTGCGCGAAGACGCTTTGCAGTACGCCAACACTTGGAAACTCAAAGAAATCGTTGGCAAATACTCAGACCACATCAGCTTGCCCATCTTGATGGAAAAAGAAGAGTGGAAAGATGGCGAACTGATTGGCAAGGACGAAAGCGAAGGCCGTCAACCCGGCAGCATGGTCAAAACTGGCGAATGGGAAGCCATCAACAAAGCCACGGCCCTGTGGACACGTCCCAAGAAAGATGTGACCCAAGAGCAGTACAAAGAGTTCTACAAGCAAATTAGCAAAGACTTTGCAGAGCCCCTCACATGGACCCACAACCGTGTGGAAGGCAGCACCGAATACACGCAACTTTTGTACATCCCTTCACAAGCCCCACAAGACTTGTGGAACCGCGACAAAAAAGCCGGTATCAAGTTGTATGTGAAGCGCGTCTTCATCATGGACGATGCTGAAGCCTTGATGCCCAGCTATTTGCGCTTTGTCAAAGGCGTGGTCGACTCTGCCGATTTGCCCTTGAATGTGAGCCGTGAGTTGCTGCAAGAAAGCCGCGATGTGAAAGCCATTCGCGAAGGTTGCACCAAGCGCGTATTGTCAATGCTGGAAGACTTGGCCAAACACAATGATGCACCTGAGGCTTCTGCCGATGGTGTCACCGACGTGGTGAGCGAAGAAGACAAAGCCAAACAAGGCCAGTACACCAGTTTCTACAAAGAGTTTGGTGCGGTGCTGAAAGAAGGCTTGGGCGAAGACTTTGGCAACCGCGATCGCTTGGCCAAGTTGCTGCGCTTTGCTTCCACGTCATCAGACGAAGTGAGCGTGTCTTTGGCCCATTACAAAGCACGCATGAAAGAAGGCCAAGAAGCCATCTACTACATCACCGCCGACACACTGGCCGCCGCCAAACACAGCCCACAACTGGAAGTGTTCAAGAAAAAAGGCATTGAAGTCTTGCTCATGACCGACCGCGTGGACGAGTGGGCCCTGAACTTCTTGAACGAGTTTGACGGTACCCCCATGCAAAGCGTGGCCAAGGGCGCAGTCGACTTGGGTACCCTGCAAGACGAAGAAGAAAAGAAAGCCGCTGAAGAAGCCGCTGAAGCCTTCAAGCCTTTGCTGGCCAAATTGAAAGAAGCCCTGAAAGACAAAGCCGAGGACGTGCGAGTGACCAGCCGCTTGGTGGACTCCCCTGCTTGTCTTGTGGTGACCGACAACGGCATGAGCATGCAGTTGGCGCGCATGCTCAAACAAGCGGGCCAACAAGCGCCTGAATCTAAGCCTGTGTTGGAAGTCAATCCTGAGCATGCTTTGGTGAAGAAGCTCGAAGGCTCGGTGCACTTCCATGACTTGGCCAATATTTTGTTTGACCAAGCCTTGTTGGCCGAAGGCGGTATGCCTGCAGATCCAGCGGCGTATGTGCGCCGCGTGAACGCATTGTTGGTTTAAACCACCAGCAGCGGTTCTTGCATTTGCTCGATCTGCTCTTCCAACATTTGGACTTGGCCGCGCCAATAGTCGGGCGTGCCAAACCAAGGAAAGTTGATGGGGAAAATAGGATCGTCCCAACGTCGCGCCAACCATGCGCTGTAATGCACCAAGCGCAAGGTTCGCAGCGGCTCGATCAAAGCCAATTCTCGCCGGTCAAAATCACGCACTTGCTCATAGCCTTCTAGCAACATGCTCAACTGACCTGAGCGCTGTTTGCGATCGCCCGACAACAGCATCCACAAATCTTGCACAGCGGGGCCCATCCGGGCATCGTCTAAGTCAACGAAATGTGGACCTCCGCCTGGCAAATCTGCCGGCGTCCAAAGTATGTTTCCAGGATGGCAATCACCATGCAATCGCAGCATTTGGAAATTGGGCCAGTCACTGCCATGCGCAGCGCCCAAGCCACTGGCATCCATGACATCCATGGCCTGCTGCCAAGCGTCTTGCCATGCACGTTCAACTTCCAAGGGAATGGCTTTGTTGTGAAGCAACCATTCCTTGGGCTCTTGCATGAAGGTGTCGATGCTGAGTGATGGTCGATTGTGAAAAGCTTTGGCGGCGCCTACGGTGTGAATTCGGGCTAAAAATCGACCGATCCATTCCAGCACTTCGTCGTCATCAAGCTCTGGCCGCCGACCACCGCGTCGTTCACTGACAGAAAATGAAAAACCTTGAAACGTTTTGTGAAGTTCAGCAAGATGCGCCTCATGCACAGCAGAACTGTTGGCACCCTTCACGAATGTCTTGTGATGCAAAGTGCGTCCTAGTAAATTCAAAGGCGGCACCACAGGCACCTCTGCAGCCACCAACTCTGCCGCAAAGTCATGTTCTTCTTGTATCTGCGCATCCGTCCACCGACCCGGTCGGTAAAACTTGGCCACCACACTTTCAGGTACGGGTGTGCCATCTGTTTGCGCAGGCGCTCTTTCAGTTTCCAGTTGAATTTGATAAACGCGGTTTTCATAGGAGCTGAGCGCAATCAGACGGCCATCGCCCATCAGACCGATATCAGCCAAGGCATCTAACACGGCATCGGGTGTGAGCGACGCATAGGGATGCATGGCGTCCCACTCGGCGGGCCCTTGTGGGAGTTCATTCATCATTCAGTGTTCCTAAAAATTCAAACGGCACATCTTGCTTCACCAAGATCACCGTACACGGTGCATCCATGGCCACCTTGATGGGCACGGTGCTCACAAAGCGCTGCATTTGCAAGCCATGCGTGGCAGCGCCCATGATGATCATGCTCACTTCGTTGCCTTGTGCGTAGGTCACCAGCGCGTTGGCCACATCACTGGCCTCCAACACGTGGAAAGAAATTTGATGCTCGTGCAGATCAAGCCCTTGCGACCATTGCTGCATGCGTGCCAAGTGCATGCGGTGCACACTGCTTTCGCTCTTGTGCGATTCGGTGCTGTTGGTGTCATTGGGCGAGATGACCGTGACGCAGGCCAAACGCGCACCGGGCCGGATGCCCAATGAGCGATCTACGGCTTCACGCAAGGAATACCAAGTTGCATCGGTCACATCGGCATGCGGCAAGGCCACCATCAAGATGGGGACTTCTTTGATGAGCTTGGAAGGTAAGGGGCTAGGCTGGTAGTGCATTCCTGCTGCCTTGATCCAACGCCTAAAGTGCTCTTTGAAACCTGTGCCCTGGCGTTGCCTGCCACGTTGCGTCACGCGAATTTGTTCTGGATTGCTCAAGTCCATGGCCAAGTGCGCAGCCGATGGATAACGCTTGGCAGCTTCTGGGTGCAAGCATTTCAAAATGACTTCTTGCAACCACTCGGGCACATTGGGATTGCGCTTGCGGGGCGGTACTGGATCCATCCACAAACGCTGTCGCATGCCCCCCGTCGTAACAGGCTCACCAAAGGGCAACTCACCCGTCGCCAATTCATAGAGCATGACGCCGATGGCAAAAATATCCGAGCGCGGATCACCGCGCACACCGACGACTTGCTCTGGCGCAATCCAAGCAGGCGAGCCCACCGCTTTGCGCATTTCTTCGGCCAACAAATCTGGATAGTGTGCATGGCAAGACAAGCCAAAATCAAGCAACACCACTTTGCCATTGGGACGAATCAAGACATTGGCGGGCTTCAAGTCTAGGTGACACACATTTTGTTTGTGCAAGCTGTGTACAGCGTGCGCCAACTCGGCGCCAACTCGGGCAATGGCCCTGTCTTGCACGCCTGTTTGAAAAGTTTCTGTGTGGAAGTTTTCTGCCCAAGTTTCAAGGGTGCTGGCTTTGACATACTCCATCACCAAATAGGGTAAGCGAGACAAATCACCGGCGGCCACAAAACGAGGTACATGCGTGCCCGTGATGGCGGGCAGAATTTGCTGCTCCACTTCGAAGCTGACAATGTTCTCTGCGCCATCGCCCGCCGTCATGCGGGGAATTTTCATGGCCATGGGAAACTCAGCGTCACGGCGTGTGCCATCTGCGCTTAAAGCGTATTGAACGGTGTAGATGTGAGCCATGCCCCCTGCATGCAAACACGCCTCAATTTCAAAGCCATCCACCACATCGCCAGGATTTAAGAGTTTCATCGCCCTAGCGCCAATCGCTCTGCAAAAAATTCTGAAAGGCCGGCTTCACGAATGGCTGACGCAGCTGCCTGATGGTCGTAGCTCACGCGGTGAAATGTCATGCGTCCTGCCGCATCGTCGTAGATCGCATACATGGCATCTGGTTTGTGGTCACGGGGTTGTCCCACCGACCCTACAGTAGCCACCCATCTGCGATGCGAGGGCATGGGCACAGGCACGCCCGCCGTAGGCTCGAAGCGCATCATGCTGTGACCTGTGCCGCGGTAGTACACCGTT
>CANFJC010000139.1 GCA_947447245.1 Comamonadaceae bacterium | reverse complement strand
ATGCCTACCAGTGTGGCGTCTGTGGGCAACCTGCCAACCGAGGACCTGGTGTGCATGTTCGAGAGCATGGGCGTGCGCACCGGCGTCTCGCCGCAGGAAGCTGTGGCGGCCTCGCGCGATATCGCCGCCTTACTTGGGATTACCGCTGGCAGCCACGCCGCGCAGATCGGTACCCGAGATGAAATGCTGAACCAGGGCCAGCACAACCCTCGCAACCCTCAGACCACTGCCAGGGACGCCTGATTGGCGATCGACGCCTCCTGTCCAATCAAGCTCTTATGACCACAGTTTCAAAACAGGAGAGACTACCCCTGCTCGCGGAACTGTCGGAAGACCAAGCCCGCGGAGACATCCGGCAAATCTACCAAGAAATTCGGCGACTTTCGGCCGTACCGATGGTGGCCCTGATCTGGCGCCATCTAGCCACCCTGCCAGGCACACTCGAATGGGCCTGGAGCCTCCTTGAGCCTGTTATGCGTGCCGGCGAGTTACAAGAGATGGCTTGGGAATTGGCCGATCAAACGCGTATTCCGCGACAGCCTGAAATCACCGTCGCTGCACTTCGGGCGGCTGGGATCAGTGAGGACGACCAGCGCGGCATCATCGATACCCTCGACGGTTACAACCGGGCCAACCCGGTCAATATTGTGATGTTGCGCTGCCTATCATTTCACTTGGCAGGTACAACTGGGGAAACTCAATCAAAGGCCTGGCCGCAGTGGCAACCACCACCCTCGCCGCCCGCACTGCCACTGATGGTCGATCCCGGCGCGATGTCGCCCACGGTTCATTCGCTCGTCTCGTTATTGACGGACCGCGGATCTGACGCAGCACCATCCACACTTTTGCCAAGCCTTTACCGTCACCTGGCGCACTGGCCTGCTTTCCTGGGGTATGCGTCGGTGTTAATCCCGCCCGAGTTCACTGCCATCGACGCTGCCGCAGCACAAATGCGCAAGCTAGTTGACCAAGCAGCTGTCACACTCACTGCCCGCCTTGTACCGGTTGCTGGCCTGCCCCCGCCTTCGGGACAGAATTCGGACCAGTTGCTCAAGGCCATCGCGCAATTTAGCATCCGGATTCCTGAAATGGTCGTGATCGGCAATCTTCTCCGAGCTGCACTGCCGCCGGCACCGCGGATTCATGAGATGGACACCCATTCTTTTTAAAGGAGAGACGCTTTTGGGCCTAAAGATTCAAGCAGACCATCCGCTCGAGATGGTGCGACTGTCCGCCGATGATGCAATGCAGACGCGTCGCTCCGTGCGCGCATTCCTGCCCACACCTGTTTCTCGCGAAGAAGTAGAGCACCTGCTTTCGCTTGCAGCCCGAAGCCCCAGCGGCAGTAATATCCAACCATGGAAGGTCCATGTATTCAATGGGGTGATGCGGCAGCGAATTACCAATGCCATCCTGCAGGCCCTGGACGCTGGACAGGCCGACCAGCACCAACGGGAATGGAACTACTATCCAATGCAGTGGCGCGAACCCTTCATCAGCCGACGTCGAAAAATCGGCTGGGACATGTACGGACTATTGGGCATTCCTAAGGGGGACTTCGAGCGCACAGAGCAGCAACGCAGGCGTAACTATGAATTCTTTGGCGCGCCAGTGGGCATGATATTTACGCTCGAGGAAGACCTGGAAATCGGCAGTTGGCTAGATCTGGGCATCTTCATCGGTAACGTCGCCATCGCGGCGCGCGGCCATGGACTGGACACCTGCGCACAGGCAGCTTTTGCAGACTTTCACAATTTGATACGGCCGATCCTGGGCATTCCGGACAACCAGATTATTATCTGCGGTATGGCGCTGGGCCATGCTGACCATAACGATGCAATCAATCAGTTGCAGACACAACGTGCTTCGCTCAAAGAGTTCGCTAACTTCGAGGGATTTGGAGAATAAACCGAGCGGCGCGGAGCCCGCGCGCTCTTTACAACGGTCAATCGATCTTGATGTTGGCGCGCTTGATTAAGTCGCCGTAGCGGTCGTAGGCCTCGTTCATAATCTTCTGAAGATCTGTTGGCGAGCTGGATACTGGATCCATGCCCAGTGTCTGATAACGCTCCCGCAATTCTGGGCTTTGTAAGGCCTTTCTGGCTTCGGCAGCCAGGCGGTTGGTGATCTCGGGCGGCGTGCCTGCCCGAGCAACCAGGCCAATCCAGGCCACCACATTGAAGTCGGGCAAGTCAGCAGCTTCAGCCACTGTAGGCACATCTGGAAGCTGGCTTGATCGTTTCAGACTGGAGACCGCAATCGCCTTGAGCTTGCCACCCTGGATCAGTGGCAATACCGTGGCTATGGTTTCGAATGCGTAAGTGACGCGACCGGCCATCAGGTCGGTAAGAGCCGCAGTACTTCCAGCGTAGGGGATGAACTTGATGTCTAGGCCAGCCTGCATCTTTAACAACTCACCGGCCAAATGCTGGGTTGTGCCATTCCCCGATCCGGCAAAGTTATGTTTGTCAGGGTTGGCCTTGACGATGGCGATCATTTCCCGGAGGCTGTTGGCAGGAAAAGTGGGTTGTGTCACCAGCACGTACTGCAAGGAGGCGAGCATGGTGATTGGTGAGAACGAGGTCTTGGGGTCGAAGGGCACCTTCGACAAATGCGGATTGATAGACATCGGACCGCTTGAAGCGATCATGGCGGTGTAACCATCGGCTGGCGCATTGAGCAGAGCACTGACGCCAATTGCACCGCCCGCCCCCGGACGGTTGTCGACGACAACGCCCTGACCTAAGGATTGCGACATAGGCGGTCCTACCAAGCGAGCGACTACGTCAACGGACTGACCGGGTGGAAATCCCACGATGATCTTGATTGGACGATTCGGGTAGCCCTGTGCGGACACTTGGCCCACAACAAACAATAACAGCAACGCTATAACTTTGGATATGACTTTCATCAAACTTCTCCCTGACTTAAATTGGAAAAATTTCTAATTTTTTTTAAAGTATCACAACTTCGTTAAGTCTGTAACTAGGTTTACCCTGTTTTACACAAGTTTTTCTTAAGTCAAATTTGGGCAATAGAAAAACCCCTTTTGAGGGGAATTTACCAATGGTTATTTTTTGGGCAAGATGAAACAATCACCCTACATTTTCAACCATCAAGGAAAACGATGTCAGATACATATGTTTTGATTCATGGCGCATGGCACACCGGTGAATTACTCGAGCCAGTTGCTCAAGCTATTCGAGCTCACGGCCACACAGTTCATTGCCCCACCTTGGCTGGTAACCGTCCCGCTGATGATCGAGCAAAATCCGGTTTGACTGAAGCGGTTCAATCCATCGTTAGCTATATCGAATCGAATAAGCTTAAAAATGCTTCACTGAGCCAGTTGAACTAAGTTCTCAAATGGCTGAAAAAATGATCGGGAAAAGCTATCTCAATTTTCAACAAGATGCTGCCCTGCCGCACAGCTATCCTTGGCACCCCAGATTGTCGGAACGACTTGGCTTTTTTCGCCTGATTGAGGGACAGGGCAGCCATGAGGTTTGCTTCACAAATCCCAAACTGCTTGGAGAAAAAATCATCGAAGCAGGTCGAGACTAGATACCTTCTTTTCTCGTCAAACTCTTGCCATTCACTGGGTCAAGTCCACTGAAAAAATTGATCATTAGGAGTCCTAATCAATGACTGTAATTTATGAAAAACGCACTTACGATGTCAAAGTTGGAGAGATGCAACAGATCAAGCAACTTTACTCAACAGAAGGCTGGCCCGCCCTGAGTACAGGGGGTTTTGACAACAAGCTAATTGGCTATTTTGTGAGCGACACGGGCAATCTGCACCAACTCATTCACATTTGGCGGTTTGAACATGATGCCGATAGACGAGACTTTTGGGCAAGGCTTTTCGCTGACGAATCCTTCATGGCTTTCGCTAAACAAATTCGACCCCTCATTCATGCTCAAAATGTCCAATTGATGTTGGCTGCGCCTTGGGGGCCGCATCCTTAAAGCAAGCCAACAAGGATGAATCGATCAACAGAATTTCTCATCATTGGGGGTGGCATTGCAGCAGCCTCCACTGCCTATTGGCTTTCGAGATATGGGCAAGTGTTATTGCTTGAGCAGGAGTCTCAGCCTGGCTACCACTCAACGGGGCGTTCGGCGGCATTGTTCATGGAAAGCTATGGCACTCCGCAAGTTCGGGCGTTGACCATGGCAAGCCGTGCTTTTTTGCAAGCACCTCCAGATGGCTTTTCAGAATATCCGCTTTTAACACCCAGAGGCGCCATGATGGTAGCCGAGCACGGGCAAGATGACATGCTGCGCTCACATTGGGATGTCATGCGCCAAGTGACGCAAAAAGGACGCTTGCTCAATTCGCAAGAGGCATGCGACTATTTTCCTGTCCTAAGGGCTGAGAAAATTCTAGGTGGTATTTACGAACCAGATGCGTCTGATATGGATGTTCACAGCATTCATCAAGGCTATTTGCGAGGCGCCAAAAAAAATGGCGCTCAACTGATTTGCGATGCCCAAGTCACTCAAATCCAGCGTACCGGTCAAGTTTGGCATGTGCAAGCAAGTGGTCAGCGATACGAGGCTCGCGTTCTAATCAATGCGGCAGGCGCTTGGGCTGATGCGGTCGCTGAAATGGCAGGCGTGAATCCCATTGGACTTGTACCCAAACGCAGATCTGCTTTGATTTTCGAGCCGCCAATCGGCTTGAATTGCGCCGCGTGGCCAATGACAATTGGCATTGACGAAAGTTGGTACATCAAACCCGATGCAGGCAAACTTCTAGGATCGCCAGCCAACGCAGACCCTGTGGCGCCTCATGATGTGCAACCGGAGGAATTAGACATCGCCATGGCGATTGACCGGATTCAAAGCATGACCACGCTTGAAATTCGCAGGCCTCTTCGAACATGGGCCGGCTTGCGCTCATTTGTTTCCGATGGCGATTTGGTGGCAGGCTTTGACCCGCAAGTTGAAAATTTCTTCTGGGTTGCAGCTCAAGGTGGTTATGGCATTCAAACCTCAGCCGCCATGGGCGAATGCTGCGCAGCTTTGGCCAGGCATCAAGAATTGCCCTCGCACGCAACTTCTTATGGCCTCACCCAGAGTATGCTCAGCCCCCATAGGCTCTTTAAAGCAACCCATTAAAAGGTACGTCAGATGATTTACAAAAACTTAGGTCTCAGCCCCTTGAAAGTCTCTCGCATCTGCCTGGGCACCATGATGTTTGCAGACCAAACAAATATGGCCGAAGCGCGCAGCATCGTTGACCATGCCCAGCAAAATGGCTGCAACTTCATTGACACGGCAGATGTTTATAGCCTTGGCAAATCAGAAGTGATGACGGGCGAATTGATCAAAGCAACGCGCAACCGGTGGATCTTGGCAAGCAAAGTTGGCAACAGCATGTCAGACCATGTCAATGAGCGTCAATTCTCTCGCGCTTGGATGTTGCGCGCTTGCGAGGACAGTTTAAGCCGCTTGCAAACTGACCACTTGGACATCTATTACATGCACCGTGACTTCAACGGCTTGCACCTTGAAGAACCTTTGCGCGCCATTGAAGCCTTGTTGCGCGATGGCAAAATTCGTTACTGGGGTTTGTCTAACTTCAGAGGGTGGCGCATTGCAGAGGTCATGCGCTTGTGCCAGCAAATGAACATGCCAGCGCCTGTGGTGTGTCAGCCTTATTACAATTTGCTCAACCGTATGCCTGAAGTTGAAGTATTGGAAGCTTGTGCCCATTACGGCATAGGCGTTGCGCCCTACAGCCCGATCGCCAGGGGCATACTCACTGGCAAATATGCGCCAGGTGCAGCGCCAAGTCCCGACAGTCGTTTAGCGCGTGGCGACAAACGCATCCTTGAAACAGAGTACCGCAAAGAGTCTTTAGAAATCGCTCAAAAGCTCAGCGCGCGCTGCGAAGAAAAAGGCATTCAACTTTCACACTTCGCTTTGGCTTGGGTTTTGGCTCATCGGGCAGTGACGTCGGTCATTGGTGGGCCCCGCACATTGGCCCAGTGGCAAGACTATTGGGGCGCGTTGAATGTGACCATCACGCAAGAAGACGAAGACTTTGTGAACCAGCTTGTCTCTCCCGGACATCCTTCTACCCCAGGGTACAACGATCCTTCTTACCCACTTTCAGCAAGGTGTGCTTAAAGACTGTATCTGTCTAGACGAAACCTTGCAAGCTTGGAAAGTGGCACAAGATTTAGGCTTTTCAGCCATTTTTCCAGCAAGGGAATACCCCATCACTTATTGAATGTGTGCCATTCAAAATAGCATCATTGGCATTTCCCAATTTGGTGGCCTTTCACTCTATTCCAGTTTGATACCCACCTAGAAAATGGAGATTTTTGATGACAAAACGAAGACAAGTCCTAGGTTCAACGGTTGCACTGACGGCCTCTGCGATCCTGCCAATGCTGAGCACGACAACAGCGCGTGCCCAAAATTTTCCAACCCGAACCATCCGATACATTTGCCCGTGGACAGCCGGAGGCACCACGGACATTGTCATGCGTGTCTTAGCCGAAAGCGCGACCAAGGCGCTTGGACAAACCGTCATCGTTGACAACAAGCCTGGTGCAGGTGGCACATTGGGTGCTGTAGAACTTGTGAACGCGAAACCTGATGGCTACACCTTGGCGCAGTTGCCCATCAGCGTTCTTCGCATTCCTCACATGCAAAAAGTTCAATTCGATGCCTTGAAAGACTTTACTTGGATTGCATGCCTGACGGGCTATACGTTTGGCTTGGTGGTGCGAGCAGACTCGCCCATCAAAACCGTCAAGGACCTGGTTGCATATGCCAAGTTAAATCCTGAGAAATTTACTTATGGAACGCCCGGCACTGGCACCAGTCCTCACCTTGTGATGGAAGAATTTGCTTACAAAGCTGGCATCAAATTGCAGCACATCCCCTTCAAAGGTGTCGCGGAAGGCATGCAATCCTTGATCGGTGGTCACATCATGGGCCACAGTGACTCAACGGGATGGGCACCCCATGTTGATGAAGGACGACTGAGGCTTCTGGCCACTTATGGCAGCAAGCGGACAAAACGTTGGCCCAATGTGCCAACGCTGGAGGAGCTGGGCTACGAAACTGTTTCTGATTCTCCATTTGGCGTTTGTGGACCCAAAGGCATGGACCCTGCCGTCGTCAAGACTTTGCAAAACGCCTTCAAAGCGACCTTGGACGACCCTAATGTGATTGCGTCCCTT
>CANFJC010000138.1 GCA_947447245.1 Comamonadaceae bacterium | reverse complement strand
AATTCTCTTTCAGAAATTCGCCAGCCAGCGGGTGACAGTCTGACGCGGTGATGTTGGCGCCTCGTCGATGCCCCACCAAGCTCGACAGCGCCAAGCCGCAGCCAATTTCAAGAATGCGCTCATTGGCACGGACTGGCCTGAGCGCCATGCGCTCGGCCATGCGCGAGCCTGATGGCCAGAGCAAACCAAAGAGCGACCAAAAGGCGGAAGAAATGCCAAGCGCCAGTGCCGCGTCATCAGGGTCGTAAAACTGTTGCTTGTCGAGCAAAGAGCGAATGAGCAAATTGGGCACGCCTTGAACAGCGATAGACTCGTGCTTGGTTTGATAGCCATGGTGGGCATCAAATGGCATGGCATCCAGGGCAAATGCCGGCATTGAAAAGGGGTGTGTCAGATAGACAATCAGGCAGGCACGGGTTGTGCCTGAGTGAGTTCATCTTACGCGGATGCTGGCAGCTCTGGCAAGCTGAAGTTGATGTGCCTGTCAGCGCGGGCAATGGTTTCAAGTCGATGTGCAATGACAATGCGCGTGAGTTTGAGCTGCGACAGCGTGTTTGAAACAGCGCTTTCATTGTTCATGTCCAAATGACTGGTGGCTTCGTCCAAGGCCAAAACAGCAGGCTGCGCATAGAGCGCACGCGCTAGCAAGAGGCGCTACTTTTGACCGCCACTCAGGCCCGAGCCCAACTCGCCGATGAGGGTTTGATAAGCCATGGGCATGCGTGCAATGTCTTTGTGAATTTCTGCCAATTGTGCGCAGGCTTCGATCCTTTGCTGATTGGCTGCCAAGTCAAAGAAGGCGATGTTGTCTGCAATGCTGCCGGTCAGCAGAGCATCTTCTTGCATGACCACGCCAATTTTTCGGCGAACATTGGACATGCCCAGTTGGCCGACGGGCACGCCACCGTACAAGACAGTGCCGTGTGTTGGCGTTAGCAGCCCCAATAAAATTTTGAGCAAGGTGGTTTTGCCGCAACCGCTGGCGCCGGTGATGGCCACATGCTCACCGGCTTGAATGCAAAGGTCCATGTTGTAGAGCAGCCAAGGCTCTGCTTCGCTGTAGCGAAATGAAACCTTGCGAAGCTCAAGACTGGCAGGCAAATGAGCCAAGTCGTGAGCAGGCAAGTTGCCTTGGGGTGTGTCTTGCTCGGGCGGCGTGAGCACAATGTCGGCCAGCCTGTCGCGGTGCAAATTGAGCATTTTGAGTTCAATGCCTTGGTTAATCAGTGCACTGATGCGGCTTGTAAATTGAACCTTGTAGCTGATGAAAGCCAGCAGCATGCCCACTGTGAAAACGCTGGCGCTGTGATCTTGTGTTTGCGTTTCCAAAATGATTTTGGCACCCAGCCAAAAGACGCACAAATTTTCAAGGCCAAAAATGAGTGTGCGTGCGACATTGAAGCCCATGTTCAATTGGGCAGTTTGAAAATCGCGGTTCATGACTTCCACCATGAGGCTTTGCCATCTTGCACGCCGTTCATTTTCTCGAGCAAACAATTTGAGCGGTGTCATGGCGCGCAGTGTTTCAATGAAGTGACTCTGTTCTTGCCCAGCCAAAACCAAACGCTCAGAAGCCGCGTGTCTAAAAGGCGAGTAACTGATCCAACGCACAAGCGCATACAAAGCAGAAGCTGAGACAACCACCCAAGTCAGTGTGGGTGAGTAAATGAACATCATGGCAAGCGCTGCAACGGCCATCAAGCCGTCGAGCAAGGATTCAATGGTGGTTTGCGTGAGCGTTCTTTGAATGTCATGAACCGCGTTAAAGCGCGAAGAGATATCGCCCAAATGCCGCTGCGAAAACCAGTCTGCTGGCAACTTGACCAAGTGTGCAAACACATTGCCAAGCCATTGAATCGAAACGCTTTGGCCAAGCACCATGACCCACCAACTGCGTGCCCATGAAAGGGCAGATTGAATCAGCAGGATGATGGCAAAGCCAGCAACCAAAACAGTGAGCAGTTCGTGGTCACCTGAGGTTAGGACATCGTCCACCACGGCTTGGTTGAACATGGGCATGAAGATGGCAAACAACTCGAGAACCAATGCGAGCGCCAATATTTGAAGTGCTGATTTGCCAAAGCCTTGCAGTTTGCCGGTGAGCATGGAAAGCGGAAAGGCCTTGGGCGCAGGCGTGGTTTTGAAGTCGGCTTGTGGCGTGAGTTCCAAAGCGATGCCTGTGAAGTGCTGCGAAACTTCTGCGCGTGACATCACTCTGATGCCCAGCGCGGGATCTAGCAAAGTGATTTTGTGGCCCCTGATTTTTTGCAAGACCACAAAGTGATTCAAGTCCCAATGCAAGATACAGGGCAAGCGAAGCTGGGCTAACTCTTCCAATTCCAAGCGAACCGGCCGAGCGTTGAAACCCAACACAAGGCTGTGATCGATGAGTTGCTTGAGGTTCGCGCCCTTCAATGATTGTGGAAACTTGTGCCGCAAATCCATGAGGTGCCAATGTTGGCCATGTGCGTTGGCAATCATGCACAAGCATGCCAAGCCACATTCGGAGGTTTGAAGTTGCAAGACGGGGTTCAGGGTGAGCTCTCTTCCGATGTCTAGTCAAAAAAGCCTGCGCAATGAGGCACTGCGCAGGCTGTCATGTTGCCGGTTTAAATGGCGACCAATTAACGCTTATCTGGTGCACATGCCGGAGTAGTCGCCCATGGCGTTGTAGCCACTGGCGTCGACAGCGCCATAGATTGAGGGCTCGAGCTCAATTTTTTGAGACGCCTCATACAAGGTATACATGTTTGCTATGGCTTCACCTAGCTTGTAAGCCCATCTTGCGACTGTGAAGCTACCTTGGACCTCGTTCAATTCTTCAATGTTTAAACTTCTCATTTCATTCTCCTAGTAATACTGAAAAAATCGTTTCAGCGGCGATATAAAAATCAAACAAACTTAAGACCAAAATCACTGTGGCATTGAGTGAAAAGTGCAGAACGCTGGTCAAAAGCAATGCCTTGAATTTGCCTATTTCCAATTTGTGCAAATCGTATTGTTTTAAAAAAATGTAAAAGAAACCAAAGAGTTCAATGGCTCGGATGGAAGTGGGGAATGGAAGGGGTTCTTGCGTTTGGAAGTGAAGCGCCGTCAACACCAAAGGCGCCACCACAAACAATAACTTTCGCTTGAACAATTTCTCGTGGATGGCTGCCAACGCAATCAGTAACAAATTCTCGACAAGAGGTGCTACCAACAACATCAAAAAAGCAATTTCCCACATCGTGATGGAGGGATCTTCGTCTGGCCCGACGTCTAAATTCCTAAACAAACCGATCAATGTAATATTGATGGCTTGAAACACAGTGATACCCACCAAAACATCAATAAAGCCATGCCGATTGAGGTGTGAAGCTCTGATTCTTTGAATGAAGTTCATGATGTTTGTTGGCGTGCGTGAATGGCCAAGAGCGGCTCGAAGACCCATTCCCAAATGCCACGCACATCGTGAATGACATCGGCATCGAGGGTCATGCCGGGGCGCAAAGAATGAGCTTGGCCAAATGCCATGACATGCTGGGACGCCAACTCAACTTGAATTCTGTAGAGCGGCTCCTTGCTTTGCGTGGAGGCCATGAGGGCCGTGCCCTGACCGTGCGGCAAATCTTGCGGCGCAATGGGTGTGCCACTGACTTTCAGAACCCTGCCTTTGGCCAGTCCAAATTTTTGATATGGATAGGCTGCCAAGCGAAGCCAAACTTCTTGACCCGGTTGAATGAAGCCGGCGGTACGAGTGGGCGCAAAAAGAGCGGCAACCAAAGTGTGTGCCGATGGGTCTGGTGCATAAGTGCTCATTTGAGAGCTCAGATGAGAACTCATATGAGCGCTCACAAGAGACGTAGTGCGTGGCACCAAACTGGCAATGGTTTGGCCTGCCTGTGCCAAGGCGCCTAGGCTCAGGTGAACTGTGCTGACCTGTCCTGCTTGGGGTGCCAACACACTGCTGGTTTTTCGCGATTGGATTTCAGCTGTTTCTTGATCAAGGCTGGCCAGGTTGCGCTCGAGTTGGAGCAGGTCGATGGCCAACTGTTTTTGAAGCAACGCCAAGTCGGCCTCGGCTGCGTTTTGTTCGCGTGACAAAGCAAGACCATTGCGCAGTGTATTTTCCAAGCGCGCTTGCAGGTCAATAAGTTCTTCTTGTTTGCTTTGCGCTTGAATGTCAGAGACGAAACCTTCAGCCGCCATTTGCTCAAATCGAGCTGAAGTTTTTTGTGCCAACTCAACCCGGCGCTTTGCCAAGGCATGTTCTTGGGTGGCTTGCGCAGTTTCAAAGGACAAGGAATGAATGCGATCTGCCAGATGGACTTCGCGTTGGCGGTTTTGAGCAAGGCGCGAGGCGCGTTCAGCCAACAGGGTGCTGCGACGTTGTGCCATATGAGATGCCAGCAAACTGGCTGTGCTGCCTTCCGCCGAGGATTTGTCAGTGTTGACCACAAACAAAACTTGGCCTTGTTCAACCCAGTCGCCTTCTTTGACCCGTTGTTCAAGCAGCACACCTGAAATGGCAGGGCTCAATTCCACCGTGCCCCATTGCGGCATGAGAACACCCGGCACACGAACTTTGCGCGCCACTTTGCCCCAAGCGCCAAATGCCAACAAGGCACCTGCCAGCACCAATGCCAAGCCGGCCACAATGCTGAAGCGCGGATTGTGTGCAAGGTGAATGGGACCCATCCAAGAGGCCTGCTTGGACTGGGTGACTTCTGAGCGAAAAAGAGGTGTGGTCATGTGTGTGTCAGTGAACAAGACCTCACAATACGTGTTTCAGCAGCAAACTTTGTTACATTGCCTTGCAAGCGAAACCCATTGAAATACCAGCATGCTTCACTACCAAACCATCCCTGTCACGCCGTTTCAACAAAACTGCTCTTTGATTTGGGACGATCAATCCCAACAAGCGGCAGTGATCGATCCCGGTGGTGACCTCGACTTGATCTTGTCAGAGGTTCAGCAACGCGGTTTGAAGCTCGAGCAAATTTGGCTCACCCACGCGCACATTGATCACGCAGGCGGCACGGCTGTCTTGGCGCGCAATTTGAATTTGCCGATCGTGGGCCCGCACCCAGGCGATCAGTTTTGGATTGATCGCTTGTCCGATCAAAGCCGCATGTTTCAATTTCCGGATGCAGAAATTTTCACACCCACCCGCTGGCTGGCAGATGGCGATACCGTGACGCTGGGGTCACACACATTGAATGTGCGGCACTGCCCTGGCCACACCCCGGGTCATGTGGTGTTTCATTCCCCTGAAATCAAGCGTGCTTTTGTGGGCGATGTTTTGTTCGCGGGCAGCATTGGCCGAACTGATTTTCCACAGGGTGACCACGACACCTTGATTGCCAGCATCACGCAGCGTTTGTGGCCTATGGGTGATGACACGGTGTTCATTCCAGGCCATGGCCCCGAAAGTACCTTTGGGCGTGAACGCATGAGCAATCCCTATGTGGGTGGGACCTGAAGCCGCAAGACCCTGAGGCTTTAATTCAAAACTGCGGCAGGTCGGCTTTGTTGCGCTTGCTCGTAGAGATGCGCCACTTTGGGCAGATTGGCTTCAAGTTCTTGAATGCGATTGTTGCCACTGGGGTGGGTGGACAGAAAACTCGGTTGAGCTTTGCCGCCGCCCGTAGCGCCCAACATTTTCTTCCAAAGTTGCACGCTAGCTTCGGGTTTGAAACCGCCTCGCGCTGCAATCTCCAGGCCGACCAAATCTGCTTCTGTTTCGTCGTCTCGGCCGTATTTCAAGGTGAGCAATTGGGTGCCTAAGTTGGCCGCAACATCGCCAATTTGGCCTAAGCCCAACAACTGTGACGCCACCGACAAACCCATGCTGGTGGCTTTTGATTTGGCCAAGCGCTCGCGCGAGTGCTCGCGCAAAGCATGCGCCATTTCGTGGCCCATGATCATGGCCACCTCATCGTCGTTCAGTTGCAGTTGGTCCAAGATGCCGGTGTAAAACGCAATCTTGCCACCCGGCATGCACCAAGCATTCAATTGCTTGCTGCCAATCAAATTCACTTCCCATTTCCATTTGCGCGCATCGGGGTTCCACTGCGCTGTATAGGGAATCAGTCTGGCGGCGATGGCGCGCAAGCGTTTGAGTTGTGGGTAATCGTCTGGGGCCAAAGCGCCTTTGCTGTCGGCTTCACCCAAGGTCTGTCGATACTGTTGTCTGGCAGAAGCTTCCAGTGTTTCGGCGGGAATGAGTTTGCGCATGCTGGAAGCTTGGCCCACATCGACCTGGGCCTGCGCAGTGCCGGCCAACAGCGCTGTGAAACCCAAGCCGGCCACGCCCAGTTGATTCAAAAACACACGCCGAGAGGACCCCTCTGCTTCAGTGATTGAAGCTGCCAAGGGATCAGACGCGTTCAAATTTGAAAAACATCGCCAGCACATGCTTGAATCATAGTGCCGCAGCATCAGATTTCAAATCAGATCTTGCGCAAAACCTCATCTGAGCTTGGATAATGGCGACATGACAGAAAAGACCGTGACGGCTCAGCCCACTTTTTCATGGCTCGCTTCATGGCGTGTCTATTTGCAGCCTGCCAGTTTGCGCATGCTTTTGTTGGGCTTTGCCGCGGGCTTGCCCTTGCTGTTGGTGTTGGGTACTTTGAGCTTTCGTTTGCGTGAAGCCGGCATCGACCGCAGCACCATTGGCTACCTCAGTTGGGTGGGCTTGGCCTATGGCTTCAAATGGGTTTGGGCGCCGCTGGTGGATCGCATGCCCATCCCTTTCTTGACGCACCGTTTAGGCCGCAGGCGCAGTTGGTTGTTGTTGGCGCAGACCATGGTCATGCTTGGCTTGGTGGGTATGGCGCTCAGCGATCCTGCTCAAACATTAGGCCCTGTGGTTTGGTGCGCTTTGTTGGTGGCCGTAGGTTCCGCCACGCAAGACATTGCACTGGATGCCTATCGCATTGAGTCAGCCGACCCCACACAACAAGCGGCCTTGGCAGCCAGTTATCAAACCGGGTATCGACTGGCCATGATTTGGGCCGGTGCGGGCGTGTTGTGGGTGGCCGCTTGGGTGCAGGGCGAGAATACCAGCGGCTACATGCACGCAGCTTGGCAAACAGCTTATTTGGTCATGGCCGCCAGCATGTCCGTTGGCGTGATCACGGTGCTGCGTTCGCATGAACCCAAGCCAGCCGAATTGCCGCCCGCTAAAAATGTGAAGGAATGGTTGCAAGGCGCGCTCATTGAGCCCTTTGCCGATTTT
>CANFJC010000137.1 GCA_947447245.1 Comamonadaceae bacterium | reverse complement strand
TGAGAAACCAAATAAAAACAACGAGGTAAGTCGTTGTTTTTAAAGGGGTTTTGGCTCCTCGACCTGGGCTCGAACCAGGGACCTACGGATTAACAGTCCGGCGCTCTACCGACTGAGCTATCGAGGAATATTCGGTTTGTTAGCAGGAAAGTACACAGAAATTCAGAGTCTTTAGGACTTAGAGCGTCTGTGAAATTCGCTAAGCCTCGCATTGTAGCAAAAAAAATGCAGCTTTTCGAGGGCTCTAGGGTTTTGTTAGCAAGGGGTTATTCGAGCTTGGTTTCACCGCAAAAACAAGCCTCTGGGGATGTATTTGCTTTGAGTCGAGCCGCTCATAATATTTTCCTACAATTTCCAACCAATGTGAACTGATCAGAATTTATCCACTCTGAAGGCATTATCCAGCGTCGATGAAACATCCTCGCATCGCCACTCAAAGTATTGATAACAATGTTGCTAACAATTTTTTGATTCGTTTTTAGATCAATGTCTTCGAACTGGTAGTAACGTTCTACAGAGGTTGTATTTTTTTTATTCAACACTATCTTTGAATTGGTAAGCTCTGACACCAGTGGATTATTGGTTACTTCAACATGTGTTCGCCATTCGTGAATACCAATGTTGAGTTGAATAGACTGTTCTCCATCTATTGATTGCTTGACCCCGTTGCGATACCGAAATATTTCCCCTTTCATTTGACAGTCGTAACTAATGATTGGATCGAGAAAATTACAGCCGCAAAGGAGAAGAGAAAAAGTCACCGCAGCGAGTTTGTTTGAAGCTCTCATGCAAACAGTCTAAAAAAATCCCCTCAATCTACAAGCGAGAGGGGATTTTGAGATTTTTTAGTAAATGCTAAGTCCGTAACTGCTCAAGGCAATAAAAAGCCACTGTACGTATAGGCCCCAGAATAATACGGATTGGCAATTACTGTTATTGGTTTCTTGGCAAGCGTAGAGTAGTTCACTCGATCAGCGTCCAAAATCAATCGCCTATCCATAAGCGTTTGTGCTGCAGCTGCACGTTTAGCCACAAAATTATTTAAAGTTCCGTAGCGAGTAGTGATAGATGCGCGGGGATCACTAGGGTCTTTTGTGGCATCGTCCTTGGCAAGGGGAACAAATTGACCAGACCCTTCTGCGCCATCAAGTCCATCTGACTTACCACCATACAAGGCTGGGCGCAAAGCCCATCCTGAGCTTGTACCAATGGGAACATCGACTTCTGGTAAACGAATGCCAGCAATCTCATGACCGTCGGCGTCTACTTTCGGTACAGAAGCTTTATAAAAACTACCTGTAGGTGTACCAGGAATTTTGGACAAAATACCATTGTTGTATTCAGGGCCAAAGTCCCAGTAATTTCTAACTGTGACCAAACCTGAGTATTTGTTCATGGTGTCAAGTATGTTGGGGTAGCCCAATTCAGATTGCGGCACCTGAGCAATACCCAAGCTTGTATAAACTCCATTGCTAGGTATGAACGTCGCAGTTCCTTTATCGATACTTGAATGAGCACTTGGAGGCGGCGTCGTTCCTGAGTGGATCCATTCATCCAGTGCTACCCACAGACCTCGGTGTATCGGCAGGGCATCAACTTGCGAGTTGAACTGTGAATTGGTAGTAGGCGCAATTGATGTGGAGGCAGCGCCACTACCGTGTGGCCCACTTGAAACTAAATAATTGCGCACATTTGCAGGCTCGACTAAATCAAGCCCAGTATTGGGATGACTTGTGAGTAGTGAGCCACTTTTAACCCACATTTCGTTAGACGAAAAAAGATTCATAACCTTCGGGCAGGTATTAGTCGCTGTACAACGTACATTGCGACCATCTGTCTTGCCAGTTAACGCATCAGTGGTCGTGGTGTAGGAAAAAGGAAATACCCCTTCAAGTTGTGCAATGTGATTTTGACGATTTCGCTCAGTACGACCTACTTGGGCAAATCGATAATTAATTCCCAAGCCGTTACCACCACCAATGAAATTCAGATGACCGTCAAATACTTTGCTTCCATCGAGCGCTTGATTAAAACCCAGCCAAACAAAGTCATTGAACAGCCGTGCGGGTTGAGAGTTGGTCCATGTTGCAACACTCGTGATGTCACCGGCCATAGGATTGAGTGTGCCGATAGAATCGTATTTGGCATTTCGCATGAACGCCATAAAGTCACGTATTGCGGCTAAGCCAACTGTGGCTACATAGGGATCTTTGGCTATGTATTTGAGTTCGTAGATCCAACTTTGTTTAAAAGTAGAGCCGTCGACAAATGAAATTGAATTTGTGTTGGTAGATGTAGAGCTGGTTGCGCAAGAGCTTGGACCGCCCCATGTCCAGGCAGATGATGAGACGGTGACTGGCGTGTCGGTCATGGATTGACGCATTGTCAAAGTAGCTTTGCTAGTATCTGTACTCAAAGGGCTGTAATAAGTGGCAGTACATTTGGTTGTGTTGTTGTCGTTTACTAAGTATTCATACATAGGCCCACTGATACTAGATCCGTCTGGATTCTTGGCCAAAGGCAATTTAGCTTTGATCAGATCTAAAGTGGCTGAAGCCATCGGCTCCGCGTCCCATCCAGACCAAATAAGTGTGTAACCTTTTTCCATCAAGAACGCAGGATATGTCGCAGCCGTATTGATGTCGCTTGCTGAGCCAGGGTTATTGGCATTACCAGTCATACCCCCAAATCCCCCATATTGTTTGCTGCCACGATTTGGGGCTTCATAAAATACTTTGTGAGCGCCTTTGCTCAGATCGGTTGGTTTTAGAATGAAGAAATCCACAGAATAATCAACCAAACCTGTTGCTGGATTTTTTTCAGCTAAAGCAATATCGGTTATTACTTGATTTTTAGGATCATTGGGGTCGAGTTGACCATAAGCCGTACCTCTGATCTTTTCGTATGTGCCGATTTCACCGTTGGGACCAAATTTTTTGCCTCCGAAAATAGCTTGTTGGCTATTTGCAGTATCAATGACAATCTTGGTGATGCCTTGCTGAGGTGCCGGGCCACTTCCGCAAGATGCAAGCAAAACTAGAGACAAAATTGAAATTAGTAGAAATAGTTTTTTAATGATGTTCATTTTTGCCTCTTAGTAATTTTGAATTGATAAAGCCTGGACATTGATTGATTGCCTATGACAAAGTCAAGATCAACTTTAGGTTTATTCAATTACTTGCGTATAGGTGTTTTTACGGTGGTTGTAGCTTTGGTGACAAGCTCTATGAATCTTTCATTATCTTGGTTCTAGGCAAAGCAAAATACAATTTAACTTATTGATTTATATAGGTTAATTTTTATTGAAGTTGCTCAATTAAGACTCCACATAGCATCCAGATTCTTAACGCTTCGGGTGCTCTGGCCGGTATCTGAGCGTCCAGACTCTGGACGCTTGCGTTGCTTTGGACGGTAAGGGTGCTCTGGACGCTTGAGTTGCTCTGGCCGGTACCAGACCGTCCAGACTCTGGACGCTTGGTTTGCTCTGGACGGTAAGGGGGTGTCCAGACTCTGGACGGTACGGGTGCTCTGGACGGTCAGGTGGTGTCCAGAGTGAAACAGTCTGATCTCTGCACATGAGACGCAGGCAAGTTTTTAAATGAGTAAAAGCTGTTTCTTATATCCATTAAGGGGTTCGATTTTTGCGATACGTGTCTTTTCGAGCAATCAGCCCATTTTCAATTTCGAATAAATCAACACCACGAACTTCAGTCAAATTACCATCTTTATCGGTACCCGTAAAAGTCCATTCACTAACTCCTCGATGGCCACTCACCCAGTGACATGCATCCAACCAGCGAGCATCGGGCCATTTTTGCCATGCAGCAGGAAATGCTTGCCGTAATGCCATTTTTCCAACTGTTCGATGTCCATGAACATCGCTGCCAGATGCTGATTCAAAGATGCAATCATCAGTCACTAAATTTAGTAACGCTTCAACGTCATGTGCATTCCAAGCTGATGCAAAGTTTTCAAGTAGTAACAAGGACATAAAAATTTCTTAACGTAAATGGCGTGGTATCCAACCAGCCACATGGTCCATGCGCCATTGCCACCATCTGGGCACTGGCGCAATTGCGCGCTGCACATAATATGGAACCATTGGGCTGAACCAATCCCATATTCTTCGAAGTTCTGCTTCGGGTTGATCATGAAGTTCAACTCGTAAATCGACAATTGGAAAAGGCTGTTCACCATAAACCATGAGCGCAGAGGAATTCTGTCCTTCAAGCTGCCCCCCAGCATCCCGTCCAGCTTCGACAGAGCGCATTAAACGTTCAGCTAAGGTCTCGTGCAAGGAGTCTTCAAAAGCTTTAGCCATTGCGGTGACAACGGCTTCACTTGCAAGCACATTTCCAGCAACTGCATAACCGTCACCAGTAATGTGGCCGGCCCAGACGGGGCTGTTTTCTCCTGTGTACGCAAATGATCTACCATACACATCTACTACCAAGATTTGCCGCGACTCAGGTCTTGGATCACTAGCAAGTAGTTCAGAAACAATCTTCTCCGCTGTCAAGGCGGAGGCTATAAGTTTTTGCGCAATAGGTAGTAAGTATGGATTGGCAACCGCTTGTAAGGATGCTGCTCCTCTTTGAGGCACGACAACCGGGCAACGAACGCCAACGTTGGGTGAGTAGGTCGCAATTCCTACGCCGTATTCGCCAGTTCTTGGGCAACGAGCAACTATTGAAAAAGTCATTTTTTTCTCCGTTATTCCATTTTTATCCCGGACTCTGCTGCGAGCCGCTTATAGGTTTCAAATTCCATCGCCGTCAATTTACCTAAGTCTTCAGAAGTTCCCGGTCGAGTGACACAACCTGTGCCTTCAATCCGCTGCCGAGTTTCCGAATTAGATAAGATTTTTTGAAGTTCTTTAGACAATAGCTGTATGACTGCTCGTGGCGTTCCTGCGGGCGCATAAAGTGCATTCCAGGAAGTGAAGTTCAATCCAGTAAGACCTTGCTCATCAAGAGTAGGGATATCTGGGGCGCTTGATGCGCGTGTAGGTGAAGTAATGCCAAA
Organism: Comamonadaceae bacterium; assembly: GCA_947447245.1. Classification (GTDB taxonomy): domain Bacteria; phylum Pseudomonadota; class Gammaproteobacteria; order Burkholderiales; family Burkholderiaceae_C; genus Limnohabitans_A. The sequence continues at coordinate 2,210 of CANFJC010000137.1, read as the reverse complement.
GATCTTCAACTTTCCTTCTTTTGCTAAAGGAAGTTGCGTGGGTAGGGTGCCAAAATATATTTGGATGCGATTGGATAGTAAGTCTGTATTGACTTGAGGTGCACCCCTGTAAGGTATGTCCGTTATTTGAGTGCCAGTCATTCGAGCCAGGGAGAGGCATGCGAATTGATTACTCGAGCCGTTGCCATGGTGTCCGCAGTTGAGTTTGCCTGAGTTAGCTTTGACATAAACGATGAATTCACTAGCTGTTCTCCCGGCAACAGACGGATGAGCAGCAAGAACAATTGGCAGTTCTGCGACATATCCGATGGGTTCAAAGTCTTTGGGGCTGTAGGTGACGCTTTTGTTTAATGCAGGTGTTGCTGCCGTCGGAGCGCTTCCGCCCATGATCAATGTATATCCATCAGCGGGCGCTTTTGCAACATACGTGTGGGCAATGGATCCACTGGCACCGGTGCGGTTGTCGACCACAACGGACTGCCCTAAGACCTTGCTCAATTCATCCGCGACGATCCGACACAAGATGTCTGTGATGCCCCCAGCAGGGTAGGGCGAAACGATAGTCACAGGCTTACTTGGCCAAGAGGGTGCTGCGAATGAGGTCAGGGGACTTGCGAGGTACGCAACTGCCAGCCCAATGGTTTTTCTTCGTGTGACAGGAGTAATTTTCATTGCACTCACCTTAATGAAATCAATTTCATTCACTGTAGGCATTGAATAAAATAAAGTCAACGAATTACTTGATAATCTTCAAATGAAATGATTTCATTGGCATCAAAACTTGATTTAGGAATTTCCCACTGTGCGCTACATACCCCCATCTGTTTCTGACGTAGTAAGGTTGGCTAATGTTTCGCCGGCAACCGTTTCTAGGGCTTTTAACTCCCCTCATCTGGTAGGGCCTGAAACACGCGAACGTATTCAGATTGCGGCGAACCAGCTGGGATATCAACCTTATGGTCTAGCGCGCTCACTTCGCAGCCGCCGCTCAATGGTCATAGGCATAGTGATGCCCTCGTTGAGGTACTCGTTTTACGCAGGAACGTTGGAATTTTTGCAAAGCCTACTTGCTCGCGAGGGCTACACGCTGGTCCTTTGCTCTGCAAACAATGACCCTCAACTTGAGCTTGAAGGGGTAAAGGCCATGATGGCTCAAGGTGTTGATGGTGTCATTCTTTTTGGTCGTCCATTAAATGATGAAAGCACCCCATTGTTAACTCGTAGGGGCTTACCTTTCTTAAGATGTTGGTCGGCTTTGCCTCAGGAGCCTTCGGTTGCTTTTGATCATGGATTAGCCATGAAAAGTGTTGTTGAACATTTAGTCTCATTGGGACATAAAAAATTTGCTGTGGTTATTCCCTTCATAGCACTTCGTGATCGGTTCCGTGGTCGGCTAGAAGCAATTCGTGATGGATTGGCCGAGCATGGAATTGCCTTATCAAATCAGGAGGTTGTGGATGATGGCGGCCTAGACGCAGCCTCTGGGCGATCTGCGTATCAAACATTATTGCAACGAGGAGTCAATGCGACCGCTATCATTTGTGGCAATGATCTAATCGCTGCTGGAGTGATCCTTGAGTGCCAAGCCAAAGGTTTGCGAGTCTCACAAGATATCTCGGTTACTGGATATAACGACTCTGAATTAGCTAGTGCTTTTGAACCACCAATTACATCTGTTGATACCCCTCTTGAGATACACGCACAAGAAGTAGCAAAGGCCATGCTTGCAGCTTTGCGAGATGATCAACCATTCCCTATTATTCGTCTTCCAACCTACTTACGTATTCGTAAAAGTACGGGTCCAATTACAAGAATAGACGTATGACTTGTCAGTAAGCAAAGAGCGTAATGTTCAAGTTGTAATGCTGGACCCATAACGTTTGCGGCAACAGGTATAGGCACTTTTTTCCTAAATTAGCCAACTTTGTTTCTTTACTTTGCTACGCTAGGAAGGTGGCAGTTGAGTTCGACTCCGTGTTCGGGGCTTGAACTTGATTCGGCAAAAATTAGACGCTAGGCTGGACTACGGGTTTAATCTAAACTACTACCGAAGCTCGGATCAAATCGTAGGTTGTATCAATTACCAGCTTTCATCACCGCCGTCTGATGAGGAACTATCATCCCAATCATTTCCAGTGCCGCTGTCAAAGCTTCCTAAATTTGGCGGTGGTGTTTTTTCAATCGGTACATAAGCATTGTCTTGATTTTGA
>CANFJC010000136.1 GCA_947447245.1 Comamonadaceae bacterium | reverse complement strand
GGGCTACATCATCCAGATGGAAAACGGATTCAAAATTTGGCACATGGGCGATACCGGCCTCTTTGGCGACATGAAGTTCATCTATGACCGCTACAAGCCAGACTTGGTGCTCATTCCAATTGGTGGCAACTTCACCATGGACCCCGAAGATGCCGCATTTGGCATGAAGACTTGGATTCCTGCCAAATCTGTCATCCCAATGCACTTCGGCTCTAACCCACTGACCAAGGGCACTTCAGCCGAATTCATTGAAGCCATGAAAGGCGCCAACACCAAAGTCATCGTGATGACCGAAGGTCAAACAGTCGAGTTTTAATTTTTACTTAACAGGGCTAACGCACTCGCCTTGGCCCTGTTTTTTGAAGCAACTGCAAGTTAAGGAATAGGTTCTCATGCTGCCTCTGAGAACCAGCATGCTGGCGTTTCGCATGGCGTTTCCCGGAATTGTAAATTTAGGCACAAACACCTTGCCTACTGTTTTGCCATCGTTCAATTCCACATTGGCTGCACTGCACTGAATGGGGCCTTTCAAGCCATTGGTGACTTCAAAGATCAGGGGCTGATCTTCACCCTTGGCCCATCCTGCATTGACTTTGATTTTTTGCAACTCTGTTTTAGTGAGTGGCACTTCTAAAACTTCTTCGGTGGCAAAAGGATTCCAAGCCAAGGCCTGAACGGAAATTAGCAAAACAAAAAGAAAGGGCATGCGTCGCATGCCCTCAATTCTAGTAGTTTCTACTTAGGCTTTTGTTAAGCGCATTTGCGTCAATTCAGCCGTCAAGTAACCAACTGCCGCACCGAACTTGTCTTTGTAGTTCGCTTTGATCAGTGGGTCCAGCGTGGTTTTTACATTTGAATGGATTCCAAGCCAGTCGCCGGCGTGCTGGAAGTTACTCATGATGTAAGTCCAACCATTGAGTTCATCCACAGCATGCAAGCCTGTAGACTCACCACCCGCAGGTATAGACATGATGCGCGACAACACTTTGGTATCAATGTTGTAAGCCCACAAGAAGTTGTTCACGTGTTGGCTACTGTCTTCGCCAATGAACAAAGTGCGAAGACTTTCTGAGAACTTCAAATTATCAGGATTGGCAATCTTATCTGGATTGGCTGTGTTGCCCAATGCATCGGCAGTGATGTCTTCGCCTGAAATCAGTGCCTTGGTATCAACGGGCATCCACTCGCTCACAATCGCAGCGCCAGTCGTATCCTTTTGGCCACCTTTTAAGTTCAAAGCCATGACAACCCCTGCATTCAATAGCTTAGGAATGCTGATGCCATTGCCAACGGTGTTGTAGGCATTTCCTGCCACCATAGAGGCGATGCAATTTTGCAAAGCAGAGTAAGCCACCTTGTCTTTGATGTTCACTGTGGTGCCTTCCATTTTGCTAAAGCCCATAGAAGCGCCCACCAATGAAGCATAACGATGTGTCTCCAAGAAAGCAGCCGCTTTTTCCATGCCTGCGTTGACCTTGATCCACTCCGTTTTGCCATTGGCATTGACTTTGGTGTAAGTAGCATCTTGAGGATCAGTTGAAACGACTGACATGATGTCTGTTGGTTTTAACTTGTCTGCCAGCGCTTTAATTTCTGCGCTTGTTGCTGAACCCAATTTGATCCAAGTGAGGGGCGCTGCTGCTGCGGCTGGGTCAATTGAGAAACCAGCTCCCACTTTGGCGACATACAAGGTACCCGAACTCAAATCTTTCTCTTTGTCGGCCACAAAGACAAAATAGCCGCTGTTTGTTGCATCATCGCCCATCAAAACTGTGCGATTGTCGGGCATGACTTGCACCAACTCGTGTGAAATGCGGCCCAAGTTGTAATGCTTCTTGATAGAGGCTGTACCGTCTGCGTTCACTGTCACTTCAGGCATGTGGCCGTAGTGGTAGGGGTTGGCGGCTGTTTCAGAACCATACAAGTTTTTGCTGAAAGCTTTGAATTGTGCATCTGTAGCGGCTGTGAACGCATTGGGCTCGTACTCTTCGCTGGACAAATGAGTACCCCATGGTGACAAACTGGCACCGCATGTGATCCATAAACCATTGACGCTAGAGGTGTCCACATTGTGGTACTTCACCAAACTTAATTTACCAGTGTTGGGATCTTGATCCAAAGACAACACAGCAATGGGCGATGGCAACTTGCCGTACATGCCTGTCACACCATCTTGAGCCCAAGTGGTGTAGTCAAACTGCACGACCGCAAAGACGGCATTGCCTTTGACACCAGGCACACTGGCGTTAGGGACTGTCAGCAATGAAGTGCCATCGGGTGAATCAGAGAAGTACTGACGGTCTTTGCCAGCCACGGTGGTATCCATGATGGGCTTGTTGTTGATGTCAAAGTACCCACCAGACAAGACTTTACCGCCCTTGCCATCAGAGACCAAATCGCCTGTGACAAAGAAAGGCTGATAGCTTAATTTGTAGCTCTGCTGGGTGCTGTCACTGAAGCTTAAATTGAGTGTCGAACCCACACTTGTTGTCGCCATTGCTGCTGCATTGGCCAAAGTAGGTGCAGGCATCGAAGTAAATGATGCGCCTGTAAAAGTAGCAAGAGTCTGTGTTGAACCGCCACAAGCCGTCAGCATCAAGCTAGCACCACTTAGCGTCGATGCCAAAGGCAAGAGAGGCGCGCCTGCGAATGTTTGAAGCCATTGACGGCGATTGAATTGATGCGTCGAAGTCATAGTTTTCCTATTAGCGTTTGAATCATTGAGCAGTTGAAAAGTTGCGATGGCAACTGTCGCCCACTATGTCAAACCAAAATGAAGCTTCTATGACTTTGCAATGAATTTATTGTGAAAACAATTAAATTGGATGACACCGGCTTTTAGCCGCTTGAATTCGACATTGAATGACGGCAACGCCTTCAGGGGTGTACTCCGTCAACACCCATGCATCTTTGCCATTCTCTTCAGTTCGGTCCATGGTCGCAAACCCATACTCTGAACGTGAGGCGTAGTTGTCCACCACTGCGTCTTTGTAAATTCGGTCTGTCGTTTGAATGACCTTGGGTGCAAGGCCTTCGTTCATTGAACCAGAATTGCCCATCACCAAGGAAACGGGATGATCTGTTTGAAAGCTGATGGCTTCAAACAAATGAATGTGTCCATGCATTGCAATAGTCACATTGGTTGGAAACAAACGAGCGGGTTCAATCGAGCTGAAGACCGATTGCAAACCGCCACTGCCACCCGCTTTGAATTTTGTAGCGTCAGGGCCAGGCGCTGCAGCCAGTAAAGGATGGTGATTGATGAAAAAGCTTTCAGGCTTGGTGGCTGCCAGTTGATTGGCAAGTTGAAGCTGCTCTTGGTATTTGATAAATGCTGGATCTGCCGGTTGATAAGCCTTGCCACTGGATTTTGAAGAATCAAATACAACAAATTGTGAGTTCTTTGAAATGCTGGCCACAAAGGGGTCTGAAAAGTCTCCCTTCATGTCATGGGCTGGATCGTTGCAATTGCGCTCTTGCGTCCAGGGCAATGCGTCAACAAAACGGAACCATCCTTGCCCTGCCCTAAAGCAAGACTCGTGGTTGCCTCTGACAAACAACCAAGGTGCTGCACCCAAAAGGGCGCGTGCTGGTACAAAAAAGTCATCGCGCCATGCGTCCCAACCGTAACCCCAAGTAGCCCCTGCACAAGCCGCATTGCCTTTTGGGCAAGGACTTTCACGGTAATGGATATCACCAATGTGCACAACCAAATCGGCTTTCATTTTGGCTGCACTGTTGGCTAGCTTTTTAAAGGGCCATTTGTCTGCGTCATTGCAATCTTGAAATGCATTTTCAGATGCTTTCAAACGACAGCCCGTGTCGGCAATGATCAAAATTCGATTGATTTTCTGCGGTGGCGCTGGCACAGCAACACCCTCAACTTGAGCGGATTGAACACCCTTGGGCCATTCAGCCTCACAACTGGTGATGTCAAAAACAGAGGGCTTGCTATCGGACTGAGCTGAATCAGAGCGAGCAGGCACCACACTTTGGGGTGCTCTTAACACCATAGCGACTGGCTTTTGTTTGTCCCATGAGATTGAAGGGCACTGATTAGACGAAGTTAAAGCACGCACTACCCAACGATCATGAGGGGCTTGCAACGTATAAACAGATTCAAGGTCAGAAGCAGCGGCATTCAAAGTACACAAGGCAAAAACACCTAAAGCCACGTGAACAAAAAAAACTGAAATTCGATTTTGCGTGTACATCTTCAAATACCCATTGAGACAAATTAATAACAAGCTACCCAGATTTGATAAACGCCTTCTTTGCCCACCAAGGCGGGAGGCGGCACTGGAAAAGAAGCCATCTCGACGGCTTTCAAGGCGGCACGATCAACAGCACCTAAGCCACTGGCTTGAATAATTTTAGCGTTACTGACAATGCCATCGCGCAAATGAAATTCAACGCGTGCACGGCCCTTAAAACCAAGAGCAGCAGCAGGCCCTGGAACCACAAAAGCAGCTTGCACAGCGGCTGCCAACTTGGCGTTGTAGGCCAAGGTAGGATCCACCACAGGTGCAGGTGGATTCACGGGGGCCGCTGCAGGTGGTTGAGGCAAGGGAGCAGGCGCAGAAAATGCGGTGGGCTTGGCGACCACGGGAGGTGCAGGCTCTTCGGGAGGTCTGACTTCAGGCACTGCGGGTAAAGCGGGGACAACGGGCACAGCGGCCTTGACCTTAGGCTGGGTCTCCTGCACCTTGGGTGGCTTGGGCGGTGGAGCTAGAACTTCTTTGGGGGCATCCAACATGGACATGACCAGAGGCATGACTTGAACGATTTCCTCATGAGGGTGCATGATCACCCATCCCACGGCAAGGCCAACGAGAGCCAGCTCAATCAGCAATGCTGACCCCAAAGAAGACCAAATCCCTTTAGGATTTGATTTCTTGGAGCTGGGCATCCATGCAGTGGGCTGATTCACTGCAAAACTCAACGTGAAACCTGTTTTGCAGCCAAGCCAATTTGTGTGGCGCCACCTAAACGAACAGCATCAACTGCCCTCATGAGGTGCTGCATTGACGCATCATCGCTACCCGCAATGGTGACGGCCAAATTGGCAGGATCGCGTGATTTGACCAAGGCTGAGATTTCGGCAGGCTCTATCTCTCTACCTTCAGCCAACAACTGACCGTTGCTGCGAATTTCAATCAAGAGCTTAGGGGGCGGAATGGCTATGGCGGTGCTGCTTGTGGGTAACTTGCTGACCTGTCCAGATGTAGGAATCATCTTCAGCGTCATCATGGCAAAAAAGACCAACAAGAACAACATGATGTCGATCATGGGAATGATCTCAATGCGCGCCTTGCGAGTTTCGAAATAGCGCATTCAAACTGCCTTCAAAGTGCCACGCGCATTGGCAGGCTGCTGACTTCCAAAACGACGGTTCAATATCATCACTTTGAGAATTTCCATTTGATGCACAATCATTCGCACTTTGGTGGACAACCAATTGAAGAACACCAAACCAACCATGGCAATGAAAAGTCCTGAAGCGGTTGCAATCAAAGCCTCGGCAATACCACCCGTGACTTGACCTGCACCATTTTGCAAATCGCCCAGCACTGAAAAAGCGCCGAACATGCCAATGATGGTGCCAAACAAGCCCAGCAACGGCGCCAGCGTAATGACGGTATCAAGCACCCACAAAGAACGGTCTAAGGTGGGCACTTCGCGCATGATGGCTTCTTCCAAATGACCTGCACAAGCATCACGATCGGAAGTGTCTGGCTCAATCAAAGAAGCATGAACCACACTGGCATGCGGTAAATTTTCATGTTTTTGCAATGCTTGCAACAACACTTCTTTGTTCAAGGCAGAACCATCATGCAACAAATCAATGAGGCTCTCACCGTCTTGTTGCATTTTGGACAAGTAGCGGCTTCGCTCGATGATGACAGTTAAGGCCACCAACAAGAGCAAAGCCATGAGATACAGCGTACCGCCAGAGGCGTTCGCCAGTTCAAACAGCTTGCTCAGTGTCATATTTAGAAGTCAGCTTTGACTGAAATTTGAGCACTGCGTGGCGCTTGGAAAATGTAGGTGTCGTATGCAGTGCCTGTGACAGTGGAACTGGCGGCCGTAATGGCTGTGGCTTTTTGGCTGTTGGCCATATTGAACACATTCAACTGAACTTTGACAGCTTTGAACTGAGCCACATTCTTCATGGTGTAAGACACACCTAAATCAAGGTTGTCATACGCTGCAGTTTTGTAAAAGTCGTAATAAGCCTGATTGGTAAAGTCTTTTTGGTACACAGCACCCGTGCGCTTCAAGATCAAAGAAGAAGCCCAAGGACCTTGTGCAAACAAACCACCGATAGCCGCTGTCATTTCTGGTGCACCAGAAATTTGCTTGCCTGTATCGTTGGCCAGTGCTTTGTTAATGGAGCCATTGGCAAACACAGAGAAGCCACCGTCAACGACATAAGCCATTTGACCTTCAACACCCTTGTAAGTTGCGCCGCCAATGTTGATGAAGGCTGCGTTGGCACCTGTCAAACCATTGGACACCAATTTGTTGGTGAAGTTAATTTGATAGATGTCCAAGTCCCAGGTCATTTTGTCAGACTTGCCAACCACACCCAACTGGTAGTTGGTTGATTTCTGGGGAACTGAACTGTTCAAGCTAGGGTTGTTGATGTAAAAAGTTTTCAGATCAGGGATTTGGAAACCTTCAGCGTATTGGCCATACACAGCCAATTCTTTGCTGATCTGCTTGTTCACTGTCAAGAAGGGCAATGTGGCTGTGTAAGTTTTAGAAGCTGAATGGTTCAATTCACGCGTCGTTTGCTCAACAGGTGACGACACTGAACGGGTGATGTTGACTGCCTTTACGCCTGGCGTAACCGTTGTATCTGCACTGGCTTTCCACTCAAATTCAGCAAAGGGCTGAGTGTTTGTAATCTTAGATTGTTGGTCAAACAAGACACTGTCGATAGGACGTGTGGTTCCTTGCAAGAAAGCACCATTTGCAACCGTACCTTCTTTGCGGTTGTATCCGCCCGTGGTCAAATCAATGTCGTATTGGTGACGATCAGTTTCAGATGTTTCGTACCAAACACCTGCACGAATCAAACCTGCATCCAATTGCTTGGTGGCTTTGAAAATGTCACCGACAACGCGGTATTTGTTTTGCTTGTCAATGCCAGGAATGTTGCCATTCAGTGCAATGTTCTTAGCAGTGACATACGTGCCAGCAGGGGCTGTGCGACGCGGGTCAGCTGTGGTGCCTGTGGTGCCAGTCCAAGTTGGATCTGTAGAAGATTTGGTTTGGTTGTTGTAGGCG
>CANFJC010000135.1 GCA_947447245.1 Comamonadaceae bacterium | reverse complement strand
CTTCAGCAATGTTCGCCGCAGTTTGGAGGGCGAAGATGAAATTATTTTGGTCAGCGTGGGTGTTGACATTGGCTCGTCCACTTCACATTTGGTGTTCTCCCGTTTGGTGTTAGAGAGGCTCGACAACCGATACATCGTGAGCGAGCGCACTGTGCTGCATGAGTCCGATGTGTTACTCACACCGTATGCATCCGATCAAAGCATTGATGCTGCAGCTTTGGGCCAATTCATTGAAGCCCAATATGAACAAGCTGGCATTGGGCCAGACAAAATTGACACCGGCGCCTTGATCCTCACGGGTGTGGCGGTGCGGCGAAGTAATTCGCGCGCCATTGCCGATTTGTTTGCAGCGCAAGCAGGCAAGTTTGTATCCGTCAGCGCGGGGGATGCTTTGGAAACCACACTCGCTGCTTTTGGTTCTGGTGCCGCAGCACGTTCTGTGCGCGAAACTGCACGCGTCATGAACATCGACATTGGCGGCGGCACCACCAAAATTGCCGTGTGTGAAAACGGCGAGTTGGTTGACCTGACAGCGGTGGACATTGGTGCGCGCATCGTGGCCTTGGATGCCAACGGTGCTGTGGTTCGTTTGGAAGAAGCTGGCCGAAGATTTGCGCAAGAAGTCGGCCTTCATTTGCAATTGGGCCAGGTCCTCGCGCCCGCGGATTTGGAGCGCATGGTATCGCGCATGGCCGACAGAATATTTGAAGTGGCTGGCACTTCAACACCTGACGCAACAAGCCAGTCCTTGCTCAGGCTTGAACCCCTGTTGGCTCAAAGAATGCCAGATGTGCTCACGTTTTCAGGTGGCGTTTCAGAATATGTTTACGGCAGAGCAACGCAAGCCTATGGCGACTTAGGCCCAATGCTGGCCAAGGCAGTTCGGGCCAAAGCTGAAACATGGGGCCCCAGACTCGAGGTGCCAGATCAAGGCATACGTGCCACAGTGATCGGCGCATCTCAGTACACCGTTCAAGTCAGCGGCAGCACCATTTATGTGGAGCCTGCCACTATTTTGCCGCTGCGCAACGTGCCTGTCATAGCGCCGCATTTGGATTTGGCGGCTGACACATTGAACGGCCCAGAAATTTCACAGCACATTCAACGTGCACTCAGGCGCTTGGATTTGCACGAGGGTGAAAAGGCCGTTGCCTTGTGCTATCGCTGGCAAGGCTCGGCCACCTTTCAAAGACTGGATGCTTTCTGCCGCGCGGTAGTTCAGGGCATGGCCTCTGTGCTGAATCAAGGTCATCCCCTTTTGTTGGTCGGTGAAGCCGATTGTGGTGGCCTGATTGGCATTCATTGCCATGAAGAGTTGCACATCAGCAGCCCGGTCTTGTCGATCGATGGCATCACGCTCAAAGAGTTGGACTTCATTGACATTGGTGCCATGCTTGAAACTTCGGGCGCAGTGCCAGTCGTCATCAAGAGTTTGGTTTTCCCTGGCTCTTCTGGACTTGGCCGAACGGCATTGGCAGCATGAGTCTCTTGTACCCTGCCATCACCCCTCACCATTCCGGTTATCTGAATGTGGGGCATGGCCATCAGGTTTATTGGGAAGAGTGCGGGAACCCCAAAGGTCGCCCTGTGGTGTACTTGCATGGCGGGCCAGGCGGGGGTTGTACACCCACCGCCAGGCGTTTGTTTGATCCGCATCGGTACCGAATTATTTTGATGGATCAAAGAGGCTGTGGCAGATCGACGCCGCATGCCGAAACAGCGCACAATTTTTTAGCGAATTTGGTCGCTGACCTTGAGCAGCTTCGAATTTTGTTGGGCGTTGACAAGTGGTTGTTGTGCGGCGGCTCTTGGGGCTGCACCTTGGCGCTGGCGTATACCAAAAAATTTGCAAACTGCGTATCTGGCATGGTTTTGCGAGGTGTCTTTGCGGCACAAGACCAAGAACTTGACTGGCTGTACAAAGAGGGTGGCGCGTCACGAGTGTTCAGATCGGAATGGCAAACATATGTCCAAGCCATTGACACACTCAGGCCGCTGAAAGTGCCAGGTTTGCAAGGTCAATCCTGTGAAGTGTTGCGCGCTTATGACGAGGTGCTTCAAAGCGGCAAGCCAGATCAAGTGCTGGCCATGGCCAAAGCTTGGTGTGAATGGGAAGATGCCCTCAGCAGCGTGCACCCCAGTGAACCCTTTTTGCATCCCTATGTATCGGCAGAAGATGAAATGCATTGTTTGGCGATGGCCAAAATTTCGGCTCACATGTTTGCACACGATCCCGACTTGGGAAGTCGCGCCAACATGTTGCCCAGCACGGCCGATGGTTTTCTCAAAGACATACCCGGCATCATTGTGCAAGGCCAGTTTGACATGGTCACTCCTGTCGAAACAGCCTGGCAACTCAAGCAAGTGTGGCCCCTAGGCCAGTTGCGAGTGGTGCATACAGCAGGGCATTCCAGTCAGGATCCCGCATTGCAAAGTGCACTTGTTTCAGCTTTGGATGAAATGCTTTCAGAAGACTGAACACAATAAACAGGAGACAAAATGGCTTTAACCCCTTTTCAAGTTGACGGCAAATCCGTTCAAATCGACAGCGATCCGCAGATGCCATTGCTTTATGCATTGCGCGATGATCTGAAATTGAACAATCCCAAATTTGGTTGTGGCTTGGCCCAATGTGGCGCATGCACGGTGCACATCGACGGCCAGGCTGTGCGTTCGTGTGTCATGCCCGTTTCAGCGGTGAAGGGCAAAAAAGTGACCACCCTGGCAGGCCTGGGGACCCCTGAAAAACCACATCCTGTTCAAGTGGCATTTTTAGAAGAGCAAGTGCCGCAGTGTGGCCATTGCATCAATGGATGGGTCATGACGTCTGCTGCATTTTTGAAAAAAAATCCAAAAGCCAATGATGCAGAAATCAAAACTGCGCTGGAAGGTTTGAAATGCCGTTGCGGTACGCATGTCTCCATCTTGCGCGCCATCAAGCGCGCTCAAAGCTTGATGGCTTAAGGGGATCGCATGACACATCATTTCAATCAAGACAGCGCCCCTCAAGTGGCATTGCAACCAGTTCAAGCGGAATTGGCCAGTGGCACTTCAAGGCGCGATTTTTTAAGCGCAGCAGGTGCTTTGGTCGTCTCGGTCGCAAGTGGCAGTCTGCCAGCCGAAGCCTTGGCGCAAGCCACAGCCAACGCGGCGGCCAGTTCAAGTTCTGCTGCTGGAACCACCTTGGCGACTGTCAGCGCCATCAAGCCTGCTCTGAAAGCAGAAGAGTTAGATTCATGGGTGGCCATCCAACCCGATGGCCATGTGGTGGCTTACTACGGCAAGGTTGACTTGGGTCAGAGCTTGGATGTGGCCATTGGCCAAATTGTGGCCGAAGAGTTGGATGTGTCCTACCGCAAAGTCAAAATTGTGATGGGCAACTCGGCCACTTCTTTGAATCAGGGCGGCGCCTCCAGCGCTTTGGGGATTCAAGCAGGCGCCAAACCGATTCGCAATGCGGCTGCAGAAGCGCGCCGCATTTTGCTCAATCTGGCCAGCGAAAAACTCAATGTGCCCCTGGCCAATTTGAGCGTCTTTGACGGTGTCATTTCTGTTAAAGGCAACGAAGCTCAAAAAGTTTCTTATGCCGAACTGATTGGCGGCAAGTACTTCAATTCCAAAGTGGTTTGGAACAAGCAAATTGGCAATCAATTGGATGTCAAAGGCGCTGCCAAACTGAAGATGCCTTCTGAGTACAAGGTCGTGGGTTTGTCTTTACCGCGCAACGATGTGGCGTGGAAAGTCTTTGGCACCGAAGGCAATATTGCCGATGTCAAAGTGCCCGGCATGCTGCATGCACGCGTGATTCGCACACCCCTTGCAGGTGGCCTTGCAGAGAAGGTCGACGAGGCTTCGATCAAGCACATCAAGGGTGCGCGCGTGGTGCGCGAAAAGAATTTCTTGGCTGTGGTGGCTGAGCGTGAGTGGGACGCCGTGAAGGCTGCCAAGGAATTGAAAGTCACTTGGGTGGCCAGCAGCAAGCCATTTCCTGAGTTTGAAAAACTGCATGAGCACATTCGGCAAGCGCCAACGCGCAAGCGTTCTGAGGACATCAAAAACGGTGATGTTGCTGCGGCTTTGAAGTCGGCCGTGAAGGTGGTGGAGGCTGAGTATTTATGGCCTTTCCAATCTCACGCCAGCATGGGCCCGGCCAGCGCTGTGGCCGATGTGAAGGCAGACAAAATCACCATTTGGACAGGCTCGCAGAAGCCGCATTACGCACGCGATGGCGTTGCCGCTTTGCTGAAGGTGCCCGTTGAAACGGTCGAAGCCATTTGGGTTCAAGGCCCTGGCTCTTATGGCCGCAACGATGCAGGTGATGCGGTGCTAGACGCCGCCATGATTTCAAAGTTGATCGGTCAGCCTGTGCGTGTTCAAGGCATGCGGCATGACGGCACGGCGTGGGACCCTAAAGCGCCCGCGTCGGTGCACCGTGCTCGCGCCGCCATTGATGCATCTGGCAAAGTGGTGGGCTACGACTTCACAACACGCGCTTTCTCTCGAGCCACAATCGACAGCAACGAGTCCGATCCCAGTGACAGTTTGGTGGGCATGGAATTAGGCTTGCCACCCAAAGGCGGCATCACTTTTGGCACACCCGAAGAAAGCTATGCCTTCGACAACAAAATGTTGGCATGGGAAGTGATTCCCGATTTGATTGCAAGCGCGTCGCCCATGCGAACCTCGCACATGCGCGACCCAGTGGGCTTGCAAATTCAATTTGCCAGCGAACAATTCATCGATGAGTTGGCTTACGCCACCGGCGAAGATCCTGTGGCATTCCGCGTGAAATATGCCAAGGCACCTCGTGACATTGCGGTTCTGAAAGCCGCTGCCGAAAAGTCAGGTTGGGAGCCTAGAGGCCCAGCCAAGCGTGATAGGCGAGGCCCTATTTTGAGTGGTCGTGGCATTGCCTACGCACAACGTGCAGGCACCATCGTGGCCGTGGTTGCAGAGATTGAAGTGGACCGCAAGTCGGGTCGAATTTGGGGCCGTAAATTCACAGTGGCACACGATTGCGGCTTGATCGTGAACCCACAAGGTTTGCGCTACACCATTGAAGGTGGCTTGGTTCAAGCGCTGTCCAGAACACTTTTTGAAGAGGTGCAGTTTGCACCCGACAAAGTCAAAAGTGTCGATTGGAACAGCTACCCCATTTTGGAAATCAAAGACGCACCTGAAGAGATCGACATCGTTTTGATCAACCGACCCGAAGCACCGCCAACAGGGGCAGGAGAAGCAACCTGCCGGGTGGTGCCAGCAGCGGTGGCCAATGCATTTTTTGATGCCACAGGTGTCCGGATGCGTCAGGCACCCTTGAACCCGGCACGTGTGAAATCCATCTTGACCTCAATTTGAAGGAGAACTTCATGCTGCAAGTTTGTCTTGATCGGGATTTGAAATTTCCAAAAACCCTGCTGCGAAGGCTTGCAATGGGTTTGGCCACTGCCTTGCTCAGTGTCTGTGCATTGGCGCAAACAGCAGCGCCGCAAATTGCTGGGCCTCACGATGCCATCTTCATGAGCAAGGCGCCAGACCGCGAAGCTTGGCTGTTAGAGCGGGCCCGCAAAGAAGGTGGTGTGACGCTTTACACCTCGTTGGCCCCGACAGAGTCCGGGCCTTTGATGGCAGAGTTTGAAAAAAAATACGGCATCAAAGTGACGGTATGGAGAGGCTTGAGCGATGGCGTGGTTCAGCGTGTTGTCAATGAGGGCCGCGCCAAACGCCATACCGTGGATGTGGTGGAAACCAACGGGCCCGAAATGGAAATGTTGGCGCGTGAAAAAATGCTGTCTGAATTTCACAGTCCGCACATTGCAGATTTACCGCAAGGCATGATTCCCAAGCACCGCATGTGGATGCCTGACCGTGTGAATTTCTTTGTGGTGGCATTCAACACTCAAAAACTCAAACGTGAAGACTTGCCCAAACACTATGAGGGCTTTACCGAAGCCAAGTGGAAAGGCCGCATTGCCATTGAATCGACGGACGCCGAGTGGATGGGCGGCTTGGTAAACGCTTTGGGCGAACAACGCGGCATGAGCTTCTTCAAGAAATTGTCAGAGCAAAAACCAGATGTTCGCAAAGGCCACATTTTGTTGGCGCAAATGGTGGCGGCGGGAGAGACGGATGTCGGCTTGACCATTTACAACGCCAATGCCCAATCCTTGAAACAACGCGGCGCGCCCATCGACTGGGTGCCCTTAGAGCCAACATTGGCTCGCCCCCAAGGTGTGGGTGTTGCTCGCAATGCCGCGCATCCGCATGCCGCGGCCTTGTTGGCAGACTTTTTTATCTCACCTGAAGCGCAAACACTTTTGAACAGCATGGGCCGTCCGCCTGCCAGTCAAAAAGTGAAATCTAACTTGAACAATTTCAATTATGTGCTGACCGATCCTGGCATCGTCGTTGACGAAGCCGAGAAATGGAACCAGCATTGGACACGCTTGTTTTTAAGCAAATAACCTCGCCTTACTCTGACTCAAAAAATTACCATGACCCACTCCACTGCAATTCAACAATTGATCGAAGACTTGGCGACGGCCAATCAAATTTTGGCCAACGAAGGCGTCTTTGATGGCTTTGGTCACATCAGTGTCCGCAATCCCGAAAACCCAGATCGCTTTTTCATTGCGCGCAGCATGGCGCCCGCTTCGGTGACGGCCGATGACATCGTCGAGTGCGATTTGGAGGGTGAGGTGCACGACGCGAAAGGTCGAAAATCCTATTTGGAAAGATTCATTCACAGTGCGATTTTGAAGAAACGCCCAGACGTGAACTCTGTGGTGCACAGCCATTCACCGGCCATCATTCCTTTTGGTGTGACGGGCGCACGGCTGCGTCCCATATGCCACATGAGTGGCTTCTTGGGCAGCAGTGTGCCCACTTTTGAAATTCGCGACACTTTGGGTGAAAGCTCCGACATGCTGATTCGCAATCAAAGCATTGGTGAGTCACTGGCAGACACCTTGGGCAACAACACCGTGGCCTTGCTGCGTGGCCATGGCAACGTGGTGGTGGCCCATTCCATTCAACTTGCGGTGTTCCGTGCTTACTACACCGAAGGCAATGCCAAGCTGCAAGCCGAAGCCATGCGCATGAGCTTTGGCATGGGTGCTGGCGAGCCGATTTATTTGTCTGAAGCAGAAGCGCGCAACTCTGCTGAAACCAATGCGGGTCAAGTGGAACGCCCCTGGAATGTTTGGAAAAGCAAATTGCCTCGTGCTTAAATTGAAGAACCCTATGACACACCACGCTCTTGTTTTTTCACGCAAGCATCGCGCATGCTTGCGCCTTGCAACCT
>CANFJC010000134.1 GCA_947447245.1 Comamonadaceae bacterium | reverse complement strand
TTGTCCTGTTTCCATGCGAATGGCAACTTCGCAATCTTCAAAAATTTCTAACTTGGCAATTTTCACGCGCACGCCTTTGACACCATGCAATTGCATGAGGCGGTGTGAGAGTTTGCCAATCAGGCTTTCGAGCAAATTGACATGCTCAGCCGTGCATTCATCGATGATGATTTTGCGCACCTTGCGATAGTCGAGCACGTTGCTGATGTCGTCATCTCTTGGTAGCAAAGGTTGCGGCCCGAGGTTGAGTTCTGCATCGACTTGAATCGGCTGGGGCGCCATTTTCTCGTGCTCCAAAATACCCAAGCTGGCGTCAAATCTGAGGCCTGTGAGCGTGAGCGTTTGCTTGCCTGAAGGGGCCAAGCTGTCTGCATGGGGTGAAGAAGGGGCAGTCATGCGGGCTCACATCAAAGAAAAATCGCGCTCGAACTTCATCAAGTGCTGCCCGCCATCCACCAACAAGGTGGTGCCGGTCATGGCGCGGTTGTGCACTGCAAACACCACGCTGCTGACCACATCTTCAACCGTAGAAGAGCGACCCAAGGGGCTGAGGGTGTGAAGTTTTTGAAATTGATCGTCGTCCAACATGTGGCTGGTGAGCGTCAGGCCGGGGGCCACACCCACCACGCGAACCAGCGGTGCCAGTGCTTGGGCCAACAAGGTGTTGGCCGCTTCCAAAGCGGCCTTCGACAAGGTGTAACTTAAAAAATCGGGGTTGGGATTCCACAGCTTTTGATCGAGCATGTTGATCACCACGGCTTCGGCGGCTTGTGCGCCGCGCGCTTGGCAGTGTTGGTGCAAAGCCTGCGCCAACACAATGGCTGCGCCCGTGTTGCTGGCCCAGTGCTGAGCCATGTTGGCATAACTGAAACTTTGTACATCGTCGTGTTCAAACAGCGCTGCGCTGTTGATGACGGCATCGACGCGACCTAGTTGGCTGACCACTTGCGGTAGCAATTTGCGGGTGGCTTCTTCGTTGGTCAAATCGGCTTTGAAAATGAAATTTTGCAGTTGGATCTGAGTGCCTGTATCGGCAACAGAAGCATTGGAAGCATCAGAGGCATTGGCTTTCAACCCGGCTTGTGCTTGCCATTGTGCAAAAACCTGCATGCAATCTGCCGCCGTTTGAAGCGCCTCTGCTTCAGAGCTTCGGTAGTGCACCGCCACACGCCAGCCTGCCCGCGCCAGGCCCAAGGCAATTTCTCGGCCCAAGCGCTTGCCGGCGCCTGTGACCAGGGCCGTGCGGGGGGTAGAAGAAAAAGAAGCCGACATTCGGGGACAATCAAGGGCAATGACAGAAGCGCATAGTTTAACGACCGCCATGCTGGTGCGGGTGCACAAGGCCATTTTGGCGGCCCAAGGCTGGCTGCCGTTTGATCAATTCATGGCTTTGGTTCTGTACGAGCCGGGCCTGGGCTATTACGCCAATCAACAGCCCAAGTTTGGCGCCATGCCCCAGTCGGGCAGCGATTTTGTGACGGCGCCCGAGCTGTCGCCCTTGTTTGGCGCAGCGTTGGCCCAGCAAGTGGCCGAAGCTTTGAAGGCCACGGGCACCGATGAAGTTTGGGAGTTTGGCGCAGGCAGTGGGGCTTTGGCGCACCAGTTGCTCAGTGAACTTAAGCGCATGGGTTGCGCGGTGAAGCGCTACAACATCATGGATTTGTCGAGTACTTTGAAAGCTCGGCAGCAATCGCTTTTGGCTGAGTTTGGCGACCAAGTGAAATGGCTGAGTGAGTGGCCCGCAAGCTTGCAAGGTGTGGTGGTTGGCAATGAAGTGCTCGATGCCATGCCCGTCAAATTGCTTCACAGAATCAAAGGCGAGTGGCATGAGCGGGGTGTGGTGATGGCTCAATCAGACTCTCCTGAAGGCTTGGCTTGGGAAGACCGGCCAACCCATCTAAGGCCGCCCATAGAGCCCGTGGGCGAACACGATTACTTGACCGAAATTCAGCCGCAAGGCGAAGCCTTTGTGGCCAGCTTGGCCGAGCGACTGCTGGCCAGCGACAAGGGCGGCGCTGCGTTTTTCTTGGACTATGGTTTCCCTGAGGCTGAGTTTTTCCACCCGGAGCGTCACATGGGCACTTTGATGTGCCATCAGGCACACAAGGCCGATGTCAATCCTTTGGAAGCGCTTGGTTTGAAGGACATCACAGCCCACGTGAACTTCACTGGCATGGCCTTGGCGGGTCAAGATGCAGGGCTTGAAGTCTTGGGTTACACCAGCCAAGCCAGGTTTTTATTGAACCTAGGACTGGCCGAAAGAATGGCCGAATCTGGTTTGGCGCAGCGGGCGCAGGCCATCAAATTGATCAATGAACACGAAATGGGCGAGCTGTTCAAGGTGCTGGGCTTTGCCACCCACGCGCATTGGCAGGCCCAAGGTTTTGCTGTGGGCGACCGCAGCCACAAACTGTGAAAAGAGACTCAGCACATGCTTAGATGGGTGATCATGACCTTTTTGGCCCTGCTGCTGATCAGCTGGGTGCGACCCTGGCTTGAAAAAATGGGTTTGGGCAAACTGCCCGGAGATTTTCATTTCAAATTGTTCGGCCGAGAATGGTTCATTCCCCTCACCAGCACCTTGCTTTTGAGCTTTATCATCACCCTGATTGCCAAGTTCTTATAAAAAGTAAGACGGCTTTTAAAACATTTGTGTTACAGTTCGGGCTTGTGACCAACCGCTTAAGGCTATTGAATGGGCGGTCACAACAAGCGCAGTTCCTGCTAACTGTCTGAATCAATGGGTAATTTCTCGTGAATTTCTCCAATTCAGTCTCATACAGAAGAGCGGCGCACCCCCAAATACGGGTGGGTTTGATTTCACGCTTCCCCCTTTTCAGTGCTCAGAACCAGGCCATTTGGATTCAAATGCAAGCGCCCATGTGCGTTGGCAAGGATCTAATGTGTTGCTCTGTACACACCAATTTTTTAGCTTATTAGATGATTCATACGATTACTTTTGAAAATACCCCCGTCACCGTGGGAAAATACCGCATTGCCGCTTGTCCGCGTGCACTGCCCTGTGGCCGCTTTGCGGCGCAGGTGTCAGTGGCCAGCGGGCGTGGCAGTGCCAGTACCGACCGGGTGATGTGTTTTACCAATGACTTCGCCACCCGCGATGCTGCAGCCAGTTTTGCACTGGCACAAGGTTTAGATTGGGTGCGTTCAACCACGCAGGCCCACTAAGCCACCGAGAGAACCTGAAAGGAAAAAATGGCGAAAGAAGATTTGATCGAACAGATGGGCGTTGTGAACGAGGTTTTACCTGACACACGTTTTCGTGTCACCTTGGACAACGGGCACCAGTTGATCGCTTACTCAGCAGGCAAGATGCGCAAGAACCACATTCGCATTTTGGCGGGCGACCGTGTCACGTTGGAGTTGTCACCCTACGACCTCACCAAAGGCCGTATCAGCTTCCGTCACTTGGCAGGCCGTCCACCGGCAGCGCCTCGCACGCCTCGCACACCTTCGCGTTAATTGAAAGGGTGCACACTGTGGTGTGCTTAAGCCTTCAACAAGGCAATGGCAGCCACTCTGGCTTCATGTATTTTTTCGCCAACAGCAGGGCCCGAGAGGCCCTGTTTTTGCGCCTGCTCGGCGATGCTGGCAGTAGCGACTGACAAGGCGGCCTGGAGCACTTCTAGCAAGCGTGTGGCAGGTTCGTAAGCCGCATCTTCAAAGCCTTTGCGACCGCGTGCATCGCATTCACAGGCCCGTAAAATTTCTGGCAAGCGTTCAGGTTTGCGAATGGCGTCACACCTCTCTAGCAATCGCATGAGCGCGGCGGGATTCAAGTCTTGGCTGCGGTGAATGTTGCCGTGTTCACGCGCCACCACATCAGACAACTCTTTGCATTCCACAGGAATGCGCAGTCGCTCACAGACTTGCTGGAGCAATTTGGCGCTGCGTTGTTCGTGGGCAATGTGCCGCGGCCATTCATCTTTGGGTGTGGTGCCTTTGCCAAGATCGTGCATGAGACAAGCTACGCGCACTGGCAATGAGGCATTGAGCTTGGCGCTCATGTCGAGCACCATCATGAGGTGAATGCCTGTGTCAATTTCTGGGTGGTATTCAGCGCGTTGCGGCACACCCCAGAGGCGTTCAACTTCGGGCAACAAGACTTTGAGGGCGCCACATTCTCTGAGCACTTCCAACATGCGCGAAGGCTTGGTGGTCATCAAGCCTTTGGCCAATTCTTGCCACACCCGCTCGGGTACCAAGTGCTCTACTTCTCCGGACTGCACCATGTCTTTCATCAGTTGCATGGTTTCTGGGGCAATTTGAAAATCTGAAAATCGTGCAGCAAAGCGTGCCACGCGCAAGATGCGAACGGGGTCTTCGCGAAAGGCCAGCGTCACATGGCGCAGTGTTTTGGACTCAAGATCTTGCAAACCGTGAAAAGGGTCTATGCCATGCGCTGCAAACACTTTGGCAAATTCTTCTGCCGACTTGGATGTTGAATGGGACGCATTGAGTTCAGAGTGCTTCTGAGTCAAGCCGTCTGAGTAAGCTTGTGGCAAGGCCATGGCATTGATGGTGAGGTCGCGTCTGGCCAGATCTTCTTCCAGCGTAACTTCTGGCGAGGCATGCACCACAAAGCCTTTGTAGCCCGGCGCAGTTTTGCGTTCAGTACGGGCCAGTGCATATTCTTCGCGCGATGTGGGGTGCAGAAAAACGGGAAAGTCTTTGCCCACTGTGACATAGCCAAGCTTCGTCATTTCTTCGGGCGTACCCCCAACCACCACCCAGTCTTTGTCTTTGACGGATTGGTTCAAAAGGGCATCGCGCAAAGCACCACCGACGCTGAAGATCTGCAAGTTCATGTTGAATGCTTGGAAAAATCGATGGGCTATTCTTTGATCACTTGCTTGAATACGAATTCAAGGCTTGGTGCGAAATTGCTCTTCAAAATCGATGAAGTCTTTTTCAGCCAAAGCGCCATCGATCCAAGCCTTCACGCCAGGCATGGCACACAGACGATCCATGTAGGCTTGCGTTTCAGCACTCACGGGCAATGCATAGGTTTTAATGCGCATCACCACCGGCGCAAAATAGGCGTCTGGAATGCTGAACGCTCCAAACAGCATGGGGCCTTTGTGTTCTTGAAGCAGCGACGAGAACATGTGGTCAATGCGTTTTAAATCATGGCGCACAGCTTCTTTGTCGCGCAGGGCCAAGGCGCCAATTTCTGGCAGATAAGCGTCAATGTTCATGGGGCACGCGCTCCGAATGCCTGTGAAGCCGCTGTGCATATCGGCGCAAATGCTGCGTGCCCTGGCACGGTCAGACACCTTGCTGGGCCAGAGCTGCTTGTCGGCAAATTTTTCAGCAACGTATTCTGCTATCGACAGCGTATCCCATACGGCCAAATCACCATCGACCAGCACGGGCACTTTGCCCACGGGGTTGATGTCTTTCAAGGTTTGCTTGAATTTGGACTGCGTGTCGAATCCATCAAAGCGCACCATCACTTCTTCAAAATCAATGCCCGCTTGCTTGAGCATGACCCAAGGGCGCATGGACCATGAGGAGTAATTTTTGTTGGCGATGTAGAGTTTCATGTCATTTCCTCTTTGGTGTTGTATCGACTATTTGGCGGCTTGTCTAATTTGTTCAACGTCCTGCTTTGGCTCGGTAGTCGTTGAGGGTTGTGCAAGGCCCTTTGACACCTAAGTAGGTGGGTGCAGTGCTGCTGACAGCTGAGGCCTGAATGCCCAAATCCTTCAAGCCAAGCGCATGGCCAGATGCCACGTTGTCCACCTTCATGGAGGCCAAGTTGTCACGGCTCATCAAGGGCTGTCCTGGGGCCAATTCCATGAGAAAGGCTTGAAGCCACGCCAGTGCATGAGGGATGCCAAAAACCAAACGGCCTTTGCCTTGGCGAATGCCCGCCCACTGCCCCGATTTTTGAACCAATTCTTGCAGCGTGAAAACTTCGGGCCCGCAGAGCTCGTAAGTTTTTCCGGCAGTGTCGCTGCTCAAAACACACTGAGCCACTGCTTGGGCTACGTCTTCCACCCAGACGGCTTGAAAGCGTGTTTGCGCTCCCGCCAAGGGCACGATAGGGGTGATGCTTTGAAGTTGCGCAAACAAGTTTAAAAATTTGTCTTCTTTGCCAAAGATCACGCTGGGTTGGAGCAATGTGAGTTCAAGGCCTGCTTGCTTCAGCACCTCTTCACCGCGCGCTTTGCTGCGCTGGTAATCGGATGGCCCCGTGAGGCTCGCACCCAAGGCGCTGATGTGAACCAGTCGGTGAACACCGCTGGCTTGGCAGGCTTTGGCAATGACTTGCGGCAACTGGACATGGGCTTTTTCAAAGGCAGCAGGTGTGCCGTGCAAAATGGCAATCAGGTTTATCACCACATCGTGTTGCTGCATGCATTGCGTTAAAAATTCTGCGTTGTAGACATCGCCTTCAATGACCGTGACACGCGGTAAATTGATGATGGCGCTGGCTTGGCTTGCGCGCCGGGTGATGACGGTCATGTTGCAACCCAAACGCGTGAGCTTCTCGCACACATGGCGACCCACAAAGCCTGTACCGCCCAATAAAAGAACGCGTGCGGGTGAGCCGGTCATTTCAAACCTTCAATGGCTTGGAACATGGCTTCACGGGCCTGAGAAATGATTTGCTCACGCCACACATCGGTGTCGGTGTAGAAGGCCGCGAAGATTTGGGCTTTGATGCTTTGCTTGAGCTCATCAGAGGCTTCGGGGTGAATGTGCAACCAGTGGTCTGCTCTGAGTGCCATGAGCATGTCGTTCATGGGCAGCGTGCCGTATTCCAGGGCAATGCCGGTGTATTCGGCATGAGGACATTCGTCTTGCACGGACATCCACATCAGGCCTGTCAAAAAGGCGGAAGATGAGCTGCCATCGTAAATAGAGGTGATGCCTTGACCCCACCACTGGCGAGCGCGTGCAATGGCTGCAGCATCGTTGGCACCTGCATAAATGCGCTCGCCAACACCGCTAGGACCTAAGCCTGTGTGCAAGTCGATCCATGCCATTTTTTGGGCTGAGGCGGCTTGCTGCTTCAATACTTTGCGAATGGTTTGGTTGCTCCAAGTGGCCGCTTGGCCACCAAAGAACAAACCTTCAGGATGGTGGTGCTGACCTTGGGACACAGCGGCTTGCAACTTGGGCATGCCATTTTTTGCAATGTAGTCCATCGTGGCTTGCTGATTGGCTTCGTTGGGTGGCCATTGATCTGGCAGCAACAAGTGCTGTACTTCTTTATAAGCCGTGTTATCAGGCAAAGGTTTGCTGAAGTCGTGGAAATTGCGATTGAGGTCGACGTTTTCTTGCGTGACGCGCCGCACATGCGAAAAACCATGCGGATTCAAAGCGTGCACATACACC
>CANFJC010000133.1 GCA_947447245.1 Comamonadaceae bacterium | reverse complement strand
TTCTTATCACTATCTGGAGTTCACACCATGAGCAAAAAGCCCGTTCGCGTCGCCGTCACAGGAGCCGCAGGTCAAATTGGATACGCATTGTTGTTCCGCATCGCCTCCGGCGAAATGTTGGGCAAAGATCAGCCCGTGATCTTGCAATTGCTTGAAATCCCTGACGAAAAAGCCCAAAAAGCGCTCAAGGGCGTCATGATGGAATTGGACGATTGCGCTTTCCCATTGCTGGCTGGCATGGAAGCCCACGCTGATCCCATGACCGCTTTCAAAGACACAGACTATGCGTTGTTGGTCGGTTCACGTCCCCGTGGGCCTGGCATGGAGCGCGCTGAGTTGCTCGCTATCAATGGCGCCATCTTCACTGCACAAGGTAAGGCCTTGAACGCTGTGGCTTCACGCAATGTCAAAGTTTTGGTGGTCGGCAACCCTGCCAACACCAACGCTTACATCGCCATGAAGAGCGCGCCCGATCTCAAGCCCAGCAACTTCACAGCCATGCTGCGCTTGGACCACAACCGTGCGGCGTCCCAAATTGCGGCCAAAACGGGCAAAGCAGTTGCAGACATTCAGAAATTGTGCGTATGGGGAAACCACTCTCCCACCATGTACGCTGATTACCGTTTTGCCACCATCAACGGCGAATCTGTGAAGACCATGATCAACGACCAAGAGTGGAATGCCAACGTGTTCTTGCCAACTGTGGGCAAGCGCGGCGCTGCCATCATTGAAGCGCGTGGTTTGTCTTCTGCTGCTTCTGCAGCCAACGCCGCCATCGATCACATGCGCGATTGGGCTTTGGGCACCAACGGCCATTGGGTCACCATGGGCATTCCTTCACAAGGCTGGTACGGTATTCCCAAAGACGTCATGTTCGGCTTCCCCGTGACATGCGTGAACGGCGAATACAAAGTGGTTGAAGGTTTGGAAATAGATGCGTTCAGCCAAGCTTGCATCGACAAAACTTTGAAAGAGTTGACAGACGAGCAAGCCGGTGTGGCGCACTTGCTCTGATCAAAAGACACGTTCGTGAAGCATCCGCGCGACATTCTGTTGGGATCACAAGCCGCAGGCATGCTTTTGCCTGTGTGTGATCACTACAGTGGTGTCGAAGTGCGGATGCGCAAAAGCTTGCAACTGCAAGCGGAAATGACGCAGGAGTTTGGTGCCTGCGTGTTTGATGTGACCTTGGACTGTGAAGATGGCGCCCCAGTAGGCGGTGAAATTGAGCACGCCCATTTGGTCAAGGAAATTGCAAGCAGTGCGGCGCCCGAGGCCAGGCTTGCCGTTCGTGTCCATCCGGTTGATCACCCTTCATTTTGGAATGACGTGAATCTGATTGTGGGACATGCGCATCGGCATTTGCGACATGTGATGATTCCCAAGGTGGAGTCTGTTGCCGATGTTGAGACTGCAGCGCAAGCTTTGAATCAAGCGGGTGCTTTGACTTTGCCCTTGCATGTCTTGATTGAATCGCCCGCAGCAGTTCACCGTGCCTTTGAAATTGCATCTCATCCCCGCGTCCAATCATTGAGTTTTGGCCTCATGGATTTTGTCTCTGCCCACGGCGGTGCCATCCCTGCAACTGGCATGGGCGTCGAGGGTCAATTCACGCATCCGCTGGTTGTGCGGGCCAAGCTGGAAATTGCCAGTGCATGTCATGCACACGGCAAAGTGCCATCGCACTGCGTGGTCACAGAATTCAGCGATGTACAAGCCATCAAATTGGCGGCTACCAAAGCCTCCCGAGAGTTCGGCTATACACGCATGTGGAGTATTCACCCCAGTCAAATCAGGCCGGTGGTAGAAGCCCTAGCGCCAAGTGCGCATGAGATTGAGCAAGCTGCAGAGTTGATTGAGGCGGCTTGCCGTGCAGATTGGGCGCCTGTGAGCTTTGGCGGTCAATTGCATGATCGCGCAAGCTATCGATTTTTTTGGCAAGTGCTTGAACGCGCGCATCAAACGGGAAGACCATTACCCGTTTCGGTTCAATCCTATTTTGGAGAGACAACATGTGCCGTTTGAAATTTTCCTTTCTGGTTTTTGTGGTCGGCCTTTGGGGCTCAGGCATCCACATGGCCCAAGCGCAATCGTCTAAAGATGCCAATGGTGCGACTCAAAAAGAGGTTCAGGCAAAACCTGTGGCAAAGCCAACGGGCTCAAATACCATCAAGAAAACCGACTCAGACAAGCGCAATGTTGCTGCAAAGCCGGTCGATCCACCTTTGGCTGCGCAAGAACTCAGGATTGCAGATCGCGTGCATGTCGGTCATTTCCCCTGTGAGCTGGGTGCTTCTATTCGCATGACGGCCGATGCCCACACGCCCGGCTATTTTGATTTGCAAGGCAAGGGCTACAAATACCGCATGCGGCCCGTTTCAACCAGCACGGGCGCCATTCGTTTGGAAGATGAAAAGGCTGGCGCTGTTTGGTTGCAGTTGGCCAACAAGTCCATGCTGATGGATCAAAAAAATGGCCGTCGATTGGCGGATGAATGTGCCCATCCCGATCAGGTGGCCTTTGCCAATGACATGAAGATCAACCCACCGCCCCCTTTGATTGATGTGAGCAATGTCGTCACAAGCAACAAGCGCTGAGTTGTGAAGTTTGAAAATTTTTTAAAAGTTTGAGTGAACAATTTATTTCGTAAGACAGGAGAAAACTATGTTGCAAGCTTATCGTGAACATGCCGCCGAACGTGCTGCGCTGGGAATCCCCCCGTTGCCTTTGGATACCCAACAAACTGCTGAGTTAATTGAACTCATCAAAAATCCACCACAAGGTGAAGAAGCCTTTTTGATGGACTTGCTGACTCACCGTGTGCCACCTGGCGTCGACGATGCAGCCAAAGTCAAGGCCTCGTTCTTGTCGGCCGTCGCTCATGGCGACGTGTCTGTTTCCTTGGTAAGCAAAGCCAAAGCCACTGAATTGTTGGGCACCATGGTGGGCGGTTACAACGTCAAACCCTTGATTGATTTGCTCGACCACAAAGAAGTGGCCGCTGTGGCTGCTGAAAGTTTGAAGAAAACATTGCTGATGTTTGACTTCTTCCATGATGTGGCCGAAAAATCAAAAGCTGGCAATGCCAATGCCACAGCTGTCATTCAAAGCTGGGCCGATGCTGAATGGTTCACTTCACGTCCTGAAGTGGCAAAAAAAATCACCGTCTCTGTGTTCAAGGTGCCTGGTGAAACCAACACCGACGATTTGTCGCCCGCACCCGATGCTTGGAGCCGTCCCGACATTCCATTGCATTACTTGGCCATGTTGAAAAACACACGCCCTGATGCTGCCTTCAAACCAGAAGAAGACGGCAAGCGCGGTCCGATGGCCTTCATTGAAGAGATGAAGAAAAAAGGCCACTTGGTGGCTTATGTGGGCGATGTGGTGGGAACCGGTTCTTCGCGCAAGTCTGCTACCAACAGCATCATCTGGGGCTTTGGTGAAGACATTCCTTTTGTACCCAACAAGCGCTTTGGTGGGGTGACATTGGGTGCCAAAATTGCACCTATCTTCTTCAATACGCAAGAAGATTCTGGTGCCTTGCCCATTGAAGTCGATGTTTCCAAATTGGAAATGGGTGATGTGATTGATGTCTTGCCTTACGAAGGCAAGATCATGAAGAACGGTGCACTGCTTACCGAGTTTGAACTTCGCAGCGACATGTTGTTTGATGAAGTTCGCGCTGGCGGTCGAATTAATTTGATCATTGGCCGTTCATTGACAGGCAAGGCCCGTGAGTTCTTGGGCTTGCCCACCTCGACCTTGTTCCGTTTGCCCAAGGTGCCCACTTCGACCAAAGCCGGCTTTACTGTGGCGCAAAAAATGGTGGGCCGTGCATGCGGTTTGCCGGAAGGTCAGGGCGTTCGCCCAGGCACTTATTGCGAACCCAAGATGACCACTGTGGGCTCACAAGACACCACAGGCACCATGACGCGCGACGAGTTGAAAGACCTGGCTTGCTTGGGCTTCAGTGCCGACATGGTGATGCAATCGTTCTGCCACACTGCGGCTTATCCAAAGTCTGTCGACGTGAAGATGCACCATGAATTGCCAGCCTTCATGAGCAACCGTGGTGGCGTTTCATTGCGTCCAGGTGATGGCATTATTCACAGTTGGTTGAACCGTTTGTTGTTGCCCGACACAGTGGGCACAGGCGGCGACTCCCACACACGTTTCCCGATTGGTATTTCTTTCCCTGCGGGCTCTGGCTTGGTGGCCTTCGGAGCGGCCACAGGTGTCATGCCTTTGGACATGCCTGAATCTATTCTGGTTCGTTTCAAAGGGCAGATGCAGCCTGGCATCACTTTGCGCGATTTGGTGCATGCCATTCCTTATTACGCCATCAAGGCAGGCTTGCTGACCGTTGCCAAGTCCGGCAAGATCAATGAGTTCTCTGGCCGTATTTTGGAAATTGAAGGATTGCCTGACTTGAAGGTTGAGCAAGCGTTTGAATTGTCAGATGCCTCTGCTGAACGCTCTGCAGCGGGTTGTACCGTGAAGCTCAATCCAGAGCCCGTGAAAGAATACTTGAACTCCAACATCGTTCTGATGAAGAACATGATTGCGCAAGGCTACAACGACAAGCGAGCGCTTGAGCGCCGCATCAAAGCGGTTGAA
This sequence comes from Comamonadaceae bacterium, assembly GCA_947447245.1. Lineage (GTDB taxonomy): Bacteria > Pseudomonadota > Gammaproteobacteria > Burkholderiales > Burkholderiaceae_C > Limnohabitans_A. The sequence continues at coordinate 2,750 of CANFJC010000133.1, read as the reverse complement.
GCTTGGTTGGCCAAGCCTCACTTGCTCGAGGCCGATGCCAATGCCGAGTATGCCCATGTGCTTGAAATCGACATGGACCAGTTGAAAGAGCCGGTCTTGTGCTGCCCTAACGATCCGGATGACGCCAAGTTGTTGTCAGATGTGGCGGGCACCAAGATTGACGAAGTCTTCATTGGTTCTTGCATGACCAACATTGGTCACTTCCGCGCAGCCTCTAAGTTGCTTGAAGGTCGTCGTGACATTCCCGTGAAGTTGTGGATTGCGCCGCCCACCAAAATGGACGCTGCAGAGTTAACCAAAGAAGGTCATTACGGCGTGTTTGGCGCTGCGGGCGCACGCACCGAAATGCCAGGCTGCTCTTTGTGCATGGGCAACCAAGCCCAAGTGCGTGAGGGCGCCACGGTGGTGTCGACTTCAACACGCAACTTCCCCAACCGCTTGGGCAAAAATACCAATGTGTATTTGGCTTCCTCTGAGGTTGCAGCCATCAGCTCCAAACTGGGCCGCATTCCCACCACACAAGAGTACCAAGCCAGCATGACTGAAATCAACAAAGATGGAAGTCAGATCTACAAGTACATGAACTTCGACAAGATCGAAGAGTACGCTGATGTGGCCAAGGGTGTTGCAGCCTAAAACTGCCCCCTAAGCCGCTTGCTCAAGCCCAAAAGATTTCGGTCTTTTGGGCTTTTTTGATGGGCCGCAGAGTTTGTGCAATCAGAACGTTGCAAAATCAAGCTTGTGGAAAATTCAATGATCATTGTGGGCGGTGGAATTGGTGGGCTGTCTGCCGCCTTGGCTTGCGGCCAAGCTGGTGCCAGGCCGCAGGTGCTTGAACGCGCCGCCACATTCTCGGAAGTTGGAGCTGGCATCCAGATGGGCCCCAATGTGACGCGCACATTGCATGCGTGGGGATTGGCTGAAGACCTCAAGGCTATTGGGTTTGCGCCGCGCAAACTAGAAGCCAAAGACACTCAAACTGGGCAAGTCATTGGGTCGCTGCCTTTAGGTCAGCGCAGCCTAGACACTTATGGCGCACCTTATGTCACCGTGCACCGTGCAGATTTGCACCGTGTGTTGCTGCAAAAACTCATGCGCTCAGGCCATGCTCAATTGCATCTTGATTCAGAAGTTGAAGCTGTACAACAGGCGGCAGACGGCATCCAGATCAGTGGTTCCAGCTTGCCTGCAAGTTTGACCGAATTTTCTCAATTTAGTGCCATGGTGGGGGCTGATGGTCTTTGGAGTGCAACGCGGCAATTTGTGGTGCCACCCACAACACCCAGAGTCACTGGCTTGATTGCCTACCGAGCGCTCTTGCCCATGCAATCTTTGCCTGAGAAGCTGCGTCTGCAAGATGTGAATGTTTGGCTAGGGCCCAGGCTTCATGCGGTCTTGTACCCTGTGCAATGTGGCGAGTGTTTGAATTTGGTGGTGGTGGTCCAAGGGCTGCCACCAGAGAATCTAAATGACTGGGACCACGCAGGCCACAAAGAAGAATTAGTCAGAGCCATGGGACCCATTCACGCAGACCTGCGAGACATGCTGGCAGCCGTGCCTGCATGGCGACTGTGGCCACTGTGTGACCGTCCGCCCGTACAGGGTCCTCATGAAATGGCGAAAGGCCGAATCGCTTTGCTCGGCGATGCAGCGCATCCGATGCGCCCGTTCTTGGCGCAAGGTGCAGGCATGGCCATTGAAGATGCTGCTGCATTGGCCAAAAGCTGGGCCAGAGCAGATTTGTCTGTAGAAGATCGCTTGCAAATGTACTCGCAAGCACGTTGGGCCCGCAACGCCCAAGTTCAGCAACGCTCAATTCGCAACGGGCAGATTTTTCACCTCCAAGGACCTCTGCGGTGGGGTCGCAATGTGGCCATGAAACTCATGGGTGAATCTTTGATGGATGTCCCTTGGCTTTATGCAGGGCCTTAAATAGGTGCCAGTTTTTCTGTGATGAACCTAGCGCGATTGAAAGCCTGATTCAGACTTTGCCAAGCAGTAAAAATTCCATCAAAGCCTTTTGCGCATGCATGCGATTTTCAGCTTCATCCCACACCACAGATTGAGGCCCATCGATGACTTCTGCACTGACTTCCTCGCCTCGGTGAGCGGGCAGACAATGCATGAAGAGCGCATCGGGCTTGGCCACTTTCATCATCTCTTCGTCGACGCACCAATCGGCAAAAGCTTTCTTGCGGGCTTCATTCTCCGCCTCGTAGCCCATGCTGGTCCACACATCGGTGGTGACCAAATCAGCGCCTTCACAAGCTTGCATCGGGTCTTTGAAGAACTGGGTACTGCCAGCACTTCGAACGCCAACAACGGAAGGGTCAACTTCATAGCCGCTGGGCGTGCTGAGGTTGACCTTGAAGCCCAACAAGTCTGCAGCTTGCAGCCACGTGTTGGCCATGTTGTTGCCATCACCCACCCATGCCACTGTTTTGCCTTGGATGGAGCCGCGGTGTTCGATGTAGGTAAATATGTCTGCCAAAATTTGGCAAGGGTGAAACTCATTGGTCAGGCCGTTGATCACAGGCACGCGTGAGTGTTCAGCAAACTTTTTAATTTTGTCTTGGCCGTAGGTGCGAATCATGACCAAGTCGACCATCCGGCTGATCACTCTGGCGCTGTCTTCGATGGGTTCTGCACGGCCCAGTTGGCTGTCGCCAGTGGTGAGGTGCACAACCGAGCCACCCATTTGGTACATGCCAGCTTCAAAGCTCAAACGTGTTCGTGTGGAGGCTTTTTCA
>CANFJC010000132.1 GCA_947447245.1 Comamonadaceae bacterium | reverse complement strand
GCCTATTGCGCCCAATGCTGAGCCTGTGCCAGCGCCTTGAATAAATTGACGACGTTTCATGACAACTCCTTATTTCTTCTGCGCGGCATAGTAACTAGCGATGGCCACAATTTGGGCATCGCTGTAGCCCTTTGAGAGTTGGTGCATCACGGTCGCAGGCAGCCGGCCAGCTTTGAAGTCTTGCATTTTTTGAATGATCTCATCTTTGCTAGCACCTGCCAATGCAACCATGCCAGGCTCAGCGCGGCCATTGGTGCCATGGCAGTTGGCGCAACCTGCTGCCCAACTGCGAACTTGCAAGGGATCGGGTGATTGAGTTTGTGAATGCGCAGAAGTTAAGGCGCACAAAAGGCCTAGAGCCAAGGCAGAAGCATGTTTCATGGTGAATCAGGTTCGAACAAATTAAACAATTTGCTCAGTTAATGATGGGGTGGGGGTTATTATTTCAGACATGGCGAGTTTATTCCAACGATCGTTTCTTCATATCCTTATGTCCCCCACGTTATGTGTGGGCTTTTTCCTTTACTGCCCTTTGTCTGCTCAAGCGGCAGAAGTCACAGTGGCTGTAGCTTCCAATTTGAGTGTGCCCATGCGCAAAATTGCACAAAAGTTTGAAGAGGAGTCGGGTCACAAAGTTCGAATGTCATTTGGTTCTACGGGTGGTTTTTATGCCCAAATCAAGAACGGCGGACCCTTTCAGATCCTCATGGCCGCCGATCGTGAAACGCCTGCCAAGCTCGAAAAAGAGGCCTTGGGTGTGGCTGGTACTAGTTTTACGTATGCCACAGGCAAGTTGGTACTTTGGAGCCGAAAGCCGAACTTGGTCGATCAGGAAGGTCAAATTTTGAAAGCAGGTCAATTTCAAAAATTGGCCATCGCCAATCCTAAACTGGCACCCTACGGTGCAGCAGCCGTGGAGACTCTGAGTAAGTTGAACCTGATGAATGAAGTTCGGCCCAAACTTGTGCAGGGCGAAAACATCAACCAAGCCTTTCAATTCGTTGAAACTGAAAACGCTCAAATTGGTTTTGTGGCGATGTCGCAAATATATGCGCAGGGCAAATTGACCCACGGATCGGCTTGGGTGGTGCCTGCCAACTTGTACACGCCCATTCAACAAGATGCCGTCCTGCTTTTAGCAGGACAGAGCAATGCAGCCGCACTTGCTTTGATGGCCTATTTAAAAAGCCCTAAAGCCCAATCAATCATGGCTGACCATGGCTACGCTCATTGAGTGGTCGATGGTTTTTGCCGCATAGCCCTGCTCAATAAAAGCACGGGTATCAAGCCTACCGCCACCAAGGCCAAACTGGGCAGGGCAGCCTCTCCCAGTCTTTCGTCTCTGGCCAGTTGAAATGCCACCACAGCCAAGGTATCTGTATTGAATGGCCGCAGTACCAAGGTGGCGGGCAACTCTTTCATGACATCCACAAACACCAACAAGGCAGCAGCCAACACAGAGCGCTTGAGCAAAGGCGCGTGAACGCGGCTCAGCAAGGCCAGGCCCGTAACGCCCAGTGTTCGGGCTGAATCATCTAGGCTAGAGGGAATTCGCGCATAGCCACTTTGAATCGATTGCAAGGCCACTGCACAAAACCTGACCAAGTAGGCCCAAATCAGTCCCATCACGGAAGCTGTGATCCAGAAACCCACATGCGTTTCTGGCCATTGCTTTTGAATCCAAGTGACGGGAAGCAGCAGGCCCACCACCACCACGGCACCCGGAATGGCGTAGCCCAGTCCCACCAATTGAGAAATGAAGCGCGCAAATGTATCGGCCTTGTTGCGCAAACTGAACGCAATGAGCAATGAGAAGCCAACGGCCAACAGGGCGGTGATACCCCCTAGGCGAAGGCTGTTGAAGGACCATTCCAAAAACCGTTGCCAAGGAATGATTGTGTCTGACATCAGCAAGGGTTTGAGCATGAGCATGACGGGTAAAACAAAACCCAAAAAAACCAGCAAGCCACACCAAGTGGCCAGAGCCAGGCCTGAAGCTTGGCTAAGCTGTGCAGCTTGTGCTTCCCGAGAATTAGCCGCGTTGGTGTTGCTGGAGGTAAACCGCATACGTGCTTGTGCTTGTTTTTCCAGTTGCAACAAAACGAGCACCATGCCTAATAAGAGTGTGGCCAAATGAGCGGCTGCAATGCGGTTGTCCATGATGAGCCAAGCTTTGTAAACACCCGCTGTGAAGCTTTGAACGCCAAAATAACTGGACACACCAAAGTCAGCCAGTGTTTCCATCAAAGCCAGAGCCACACCGGCCGCTACGGCAGGTCTGGCCAAGGGCAAGGCCACTTCAGAAATTCGCCTGAAAAGTGGCGCACCCAGCAATCTGGCGGCTTCCATGAGGTGCGATGCACGCTCGCTCAATGCGGTTCTTGCCAACAAATACACATAGGGATAAAGCGTGAGCGAAAACACAAAGATGGCGCCACCTAAGCTTCTGATTTCTGGAAAGACGCGACCTTCTAAGGACCATGTCGAGCGAATGAAATTTTGAAGTGAACCGCTGTATTGAAAAAAGTCGGTGTAGGCATAAGCCACCACGTAAGCGGGCATGGCCATGGGCAATAACAAAGCCCATTCAAAAAAAGATTGACCCGGAAACTTAAACAAAGTGACAGCCGTCGCTGCGCTCAAGCCCAGCACAGTGACGCCGACTGCAACGCCTGCACACAGCAGCACACTGGTGAGCAAGTAATCGGGGAGCACGGTTTGCGCCAGCTCTTTGAGAACCTCAGCAGACGCGGCATTCCACTCAAGCCATGAACTGATCAATGCCAAGATAGGCAAACTGATCAAAAGGGCTGTGAATACAAAAACAACCGAACGGATTCGGAAAGGGTGCATCAGTTAGAAAATTGAATGGAAGGATCTGGGGATGAGGGTATCTCTGTTGCCCTCTTAACTTCATGCATTGTAGAAGCCCCTTCCAACTTTCAAACAGAGGGCATTGATCAGTCCTTACAATTGCAGGCATGTTTCTCACAGTCTCCCATGTCGATGTTTGCTACCCTGGAAACGCCATGCCCGCGGTCAATGGCGTGTCTTTGCAGTTGAAGGCAGGCCAAATTGGTGTGCTCATTGGCCCCTCCGGTTGCGGCAAAACCAGTTTACTCAGAGCCATTGCGGGTTTGGAGCCGGTGTGTGCGGGCTCCGTTCAGTTGTCCGATCGGGTGGTCAGCCAGCCAGGACTCACGGCACCGCCAGAGAAGCGCCGCATGGGCATGGTGTTTCAAGACTACGCACTTTTTCCACATCTTTCGGTAGCAGGCAACATTGCCTTTGGCCTTCATGGACAAACTGCCTCGAGTCAAACTCAACGCATTGCAGAGGTGCTTCAACTGGTCGGCTTAGAGGCTGAAAAAGACCGATTCCCACACGAACTTTCAGGCGGCCAGCAGCAGCGGGTTGCCTTGGCTAGAGCATTGGCACCAAAACCTGATTTGCTGCTTTTGGATGAGCCTTTTTCCAACCTTGACGTTGACCTGCGCGAGCGATTGGCTTTAGAAATTCGCAGCATTTTGAAGGCTGCCAACGCCACAGCGCTGTTTGTCACGCACGATCAAATGGAGGCCTTTGCCATTGGCGATGTGATTGGTGTCATTCAAGAGGGTCACCTGCACCAATGGGACGATGCCTATCACCTTTACCACCGCCCAGCGTCGCGCTTTGTGGCTGAGTTCATAGGACATGGCGTTTTCATTCCTGGCGTTCGTTCACAAAGCCATGGACACCTCCATGTGCAAACTGTTTTAGGCGAGTTAACTGATCCCCATGAAACCGTTCAGCCTGAAGAAGAGGGGCCGCAAAATTGTGATGTCTTGCTGCGCGCCGATGACATCGTTCACGACGACGAGGCATTGGTGAAAGCCGAGATTTTGAGAAAGTCATTCCGAGGATCAGAGTTTTTGTACACCTTGCGATTGCAATCAGGTGAGACCGTCATGGCTCACGTCCCCAGCCACCATGATCACAAAATTGGCGAATGGATTGGCATTCGCGCTGAGGTTGACCATGTGGTGACTTTTGAGCGACAAAGCTGAAAATTCAGTTTCAAGTTTCTTGATTTTGTTTCCGCATGCAAATGAGAATCATTCTTATTTGATGTAGAATCTGCGCATTGTGACGCTGATTCAAAACAAAATGAGTTATAAATTATTCAAATCGGTGGCCCTGTGCATGGTCACTGCTGCTTCCTTGCTACCGCCACTGGCCGCTGCCCAATCGAGCGATGGGGCCTTTGTCAACATCTATTCCGCGCGGCATTACCCAACCGATGAGGCGCTTTACGCCGATTTCACCAAAAATACAGGGATCAAGATCAATCGCGTCGATTCAGATGACGCTGGCATTTTGACGCGCTTGAAGGCGGAGGGCGCAGCGTCTCCCGCTGATGTCATCTTGTTGGTCGATGCTGCCAGGTTGTGGCGAGCCGAAGTCGATGGCTTGTTTCTGCCTGTCAAATCCAAATTGCTCGAAGAAGCCATTCCCGACAATCTGCGAGCCAAACGAGCTGACAACGGCGGCATACCCTGGTTTGGCTTGTCGACACGTGCCAGAGTGATTGTTTACGACAGGTTCAAAGTTCAAAAGTCGGATGTTGACACTTACGAAAAGTTGGCGGATCCAAAGTTCAAGGGCAAGCTGTGCATTCGTTCTGGCTCTCATCCGTACAACCTCAGTTTGTTTGGTGCCATGACAGAGCATATCGGCCCACAGCAAACAGAAATTTGGCTGAAGGGTTTGGTGGATAACCTGGCCAGAAATCCTGCTGGTGGAGACACCGATCAAATCAAAGGTGTGGCCTCTGGCGAGTGCTCAGTAGCCGTCACCAACACCTACTATTTAGCGCGCCTCCTGCGTTCAAGCAATCCAGCTGAAAAAGCCATGGTTGAAAAAGTGGCGGTTGTATTTCCCAATCAATCCAGTTGGGGAACCCACCTGAACATTGCGGGCGGTGCCGTGGCAAAAAATTCAAAGAATCCAAACAATGCATTGAGGTTTTTGGAATACTTGGCCAGTAACTCTGCCCAGAATCATTTTGCCAATGGCAACAACGAATGGCCCGCAGCAAAGGGCATGAGCTTTGACAATCCGGCATTGAAAGCAATGAGTGGTGGTGACTTCAAAAGTGAAGTGTTGCCCGTCAGTGCGGTCGGCATGAATCAAATCAAGGTTCAACAAATGCTTGACCGAGTGGGCTTCAAATAGCGCCTTCGTTTCAGCGATGATCCCGCGGCAATTGGTGGGGGTGCTGTAAACAAACTGTCATATATTTCTACTAAACTGGAAATATGGAAGATAAATACGTCATCAAAGCCCTTGCGGCACTGGCTCAGCCCAACCGGCTCCATATTTTTCGCTCACTTGTGGTGCGGGGCAGCGAAGGTTTGACACCTGCCTTGATGGCCGAGGCATTGGGCATGCCCGCCAACACGCTTTCATTTCACTTGAAAGAGTTGATGCATGCCGATCTCATTTCGCAAGAGCGCAGTGGTCGTCATTTGATCTACCGGGCTCAGTACGACCGCATGAATGCAGTTCTGGCGTACTTGTCCCAGAACTGTTGCCAAGGGCAAGCCTGTGAGCTGAGCCCCGAAGACATTTGCAAAAGCTGTTAATTCTAGGAAGTTTAAAGTGACTGACACACAAACTCTGAATGTACTTTTTCTGTGTACGCACAACTCGGCGCGCAGCATTTTGGCCGAGGCATTGCTCAACCATGTGGGGCGTGGGAAATTCAAAGCCTACTCAGCTGGAAGTAGTCCTAGAGAAAATCAAAAACCTAATCCAATGGCCATTGCAACACTGCAAAAAGCGGGCATCTCGGTTGAGGGATTGACCAGCAAAAGCTGGGATGTTTTTGCAATGCCAGAAGCACCCCACATGGACTTGGTCATTACTGTTTGCGACAACGCAGCGGGTGAAGTTTGTCCCTATTGGCCAGGTCAACCCGCCACGGCACATTGGGGCTATGCAGACCCGTCGGAAGCCTTGGGTGGCGAAGCCGAAAAATTAGAAGCCTTTTTACAAACCATGCACCTCATCAAAAAACGACTTGAAATCTTGACGAGCCTTCCTGTTGGCAGTCTCAGCAAAATGGCCCTTGAAAATTCAGTGCGAGAACTGGCAAAAAAATGAGCCATTGGAGAAGGTATTTTTCGGAGCTTGTAGGGACAGCTGCGTTGTTATGTGCCGTGATTGGCTCAGGCATCATGGCAGAGCAGCTGGCGGGGGGGAACGTAGCCATTGCGCTTTTAGCTAACACGCTGGCCACAGTGTTTGCGCTTTATGTCTTGATTGAAACGCTAGGACCTGTCAGTGGCGCGCATTTCAACCCAGTTGTTTCGATGGTCATGGTCTTTCGCAAAGAATTAGCTCTTCATCTGCTGTTTGGTTATGTGCTTGCGCAGTTGGTGGGTGCTGCATTGGGCGCTTGGGTTGCGCACGCCATGTTTGATTTGGAAATATGGCAATGGTCTGTCAAAGTAAGATCGGGCCCAGCCCAATGGTTCGCTGAAGCCGTTGCGACTGCCGGTTTGCTGTTTGTCATTTTGCGTTCACCTAGCGGTAAGGCTTCGTCATTAGTGGCCTGCTACATTGGTGCCGCCTATTGGTTCACTGCAAGTACCTCTTTTGCCAATCCGGCTGCGGCTTTTGGACGAATGTTTTCAAACACATTTGCGGGCATCTCACCTGCAGACGTGCCCGCCTTTGTGGTGGCTCAGATCATTGGCGGACTCGCAGGCATGTTTCTGCATTTGCTTTTGAAAGACAAAGACCCATCAACTGCCTGACTCGTCTAAGGCTAGCCATTTTTAAGAAGTCCATCACGGCTTCGATGCTAGCAGTTGAGGCATGTTGTCCCACTTCATCATGGTCATTGCTTGCGTTTCATCTGCACTTAGCCACTGATCAAACTGGCTCGTGCTCAATACGACAGGCGTTCTTTTTTCATCGCCAAGTCTGTGAAATTGTTTCATCACAGGGTGCTCGTCTGCATTGACCGTGAGCATTGTGAAACTTGTGACAAGTTCACCGGAGATGGGGTCGGTCCACGTTTCCCAAAGGCTTGCAATGCCAAAAGGCTCTTTGTCAGCCAATTCAATTTTCCAACGTTCCGCTTTGCCAGATTCATAGCTAGGTTCGTAGAAATTGTCGAGAAGGCTGATCGCATATTTGCGTTGCTTCCAGGCATTTCGGTAGCTTGGTTTTTCTCTGACTGTTTCACTTCTGGCGTTGTAAGTGTGACGGCTGATCTTGTCGTCTTTGGCCCAAGATGGAATTAAGCCAAACCGGGCCAGCCCGCAAGCGACGCGGCCAGAGTTGTGGCTTTTGACAACGATGGGTGCTGCATAGCCAGGGTAGGCCTCGGCAGGG
>CANFJC010000131.1 GCA_947447245.1 Comamonadaceae bacterium | reverse complement strand
TTTCAAAGACCAGATCATGCCAGTCATGCTCAAAACGCGCAAAGGCGAAGTGGCCTATGACACAGACGAGCACTTCCGCCCTGGCTGCACCATGGAAGAACTGGGCAAACTCAAGCCTGTGTTCATCAAAGAAAATGGCACCGTCACAGCCGGCAATGCTTCAGGCATCAACGATGCTGCGGCTGCCGTGGTGTTGATGGAAGCCGGTGCGGCCAAAGCCCGAGGCGTCAAAGCTTTGGCACGCTTGGTGGCTTACGCACACGCCGGTGTCGATCCCAAGTACATGGGCATTGGCCCTGTGCCTGCAACCCAGTTGGCTCTGAAAAAAGCGGGCCTGACCGTGAATGATTTGGATGTGATCGAAGCCAACGAAGCATTTGCGGCACAAGCTTGCGCCGTCACGCGCGACTTGGGGCTCGACCCTGCCAAGGTCAATCCCAATGGTTCTGGCATTTCATTGGGTCACCCCATTGGTGCCACAGGTGCTTTGATTACCGTGAAAGCATTGCACGAATTGCACCGCATCCATGGGCGCTATGCCTTGGTCACCATGTGCATTGGTGGCGGTCAAGGTATTGCGGCTATTTTTGAGCGCATGTAATCAACGGTTGAGCGTCCACAAAAAAGGCCATCGCATGATGGCCTTTTTCATGTGACAAGCTGCATCGTATTCAGCGATAGCGCTCACGCGCAATTCGAGCGCCTTCTGCCAAAGCTTGCAATTTCTTCTCGGCGACTTCGCGGCTCATGGGTGCCAAACCACAGTTGGTGCAAGCAATGATGCGAGCCTTTGGTACAAACTGCATGGCACGGCCAATGGTGTCGGCCACTTCTTCAGGCGTTTCCACCACATCACTGGCCACATCAATCACACCGACCATCACGTCCTTGCCTTCCAGCAAAGCCATCAGGTCCATGGGCACATGCGAGTGAAAACATTCCAAGCTCACTTGCTTGATGCTGCTCTTGGCCAAGGCAGGAAAAACTTTTTCATATTGGCGCCATTCGTGGCCCAATGAATTTTTCCAATCGATGTTGGCTTGAATGCCATAGCCATAACAGATGTGAACGGCGGTGGTGCAGGTAAGGCCTTGTGCGGCGCGCTCCAAAGCTTTAACACCCCAGTCAGCAGCTTCTTCCATGTACACATTGAAGGCCGGTTCATCGAACTGAACAATGTCAACACCATCGGCTTGCAAGGCCAATGCTTCTTGGTTTAACAATTCGGCAAAGGCCATGGCCATTTTCACTTTGTCGCCGTAAAAGCGATCGGCGACTGTGTCCACGATGGTCATCGGGCCAGGCAAGGTGAATTTCAATTTTTTCTTGGTATGGGCGCGCGCCAATTGCGCTTCAAACGCATGCACACGGCCTTTCAATCGCAATGGGGCCACCACTTGCGGCACTTGCGCGTCGTAGCGATTGTTGCGAATGCCCATGGTCACTTTGTTTTCAAAGTCGATGCCTTCAACTTGCTCCAGAAAACCATGCACAAAGTGTTGGCGTGATTGTTCACCGTCACCAATGACATCCAAGCCCGCGTCTTCTTGCGCCTTGATCCACAACAGCGTGGCATCGGCTTTGGCTTGCTTCAGACTGTCGCCCTGCGCCATCCATTTGGGCCAAAGCTTGTTGGTCTCGGCCAACCATTCTGGTTTGGGCAGGCTGCCTGCAATTGCGGTTTCAAACATGGGTGTACTCCTGAGGTATTGAGGATTTCAAATTGAATTCTTGGGCCAACAATGCATACGAGTGCGATTGCGCCTTAGCGTCATAGGTCCAAGTAATGATCGCCATTTCATCGAGCTCAAGCCGTGTTGCCACGGCTCTTAATTTGTCTGCCACTGTTTGGGCACTGCCAACAAATGCGTTGGCTTTGAGCGCCTGAAGTGCCATTTGTTCAGACTGAGAATAGTCTCGATCGGCCTGGTCTGGTGGCAGCATGGGGCCTATGCGACCTAGATTTCGGTCCATGCGCCAGCGTGCGCGGCTTTTGAACAGATGCCAAGCTTCTTCGTCCGTGTCTGCAGCCAGCGCCCAAACACACAGGGTGGCCTTGGGTCGATCTAAACCTGGGCTGGGCCTGAATGTATCGCGGTAAATTTGCAAGGCCTGATCAGCGCCCTGCCCGTCCGTGATGAACCAAGCAAAGGCGTAAGGCAGGCCCAAATGGGCGGCCAATTGAGCCCCATAGTCAGAGCTGCCCAACATCCAAACATCCGGCGATGTCGCCGACTGAGGGTATGCAAACACGCCATGACCCGGATGCCCCACCGGCAATGGCTGGCCTTTGACCCACGCTTGAAGTTCCATCACTTGTTGTGGAAAATTTTCACTGGCATAACGGTCTGGGTTCAACAGTTGCGCTGTTTTGCCGTCGCTTCCAGGTGCACGTCCAACGCCCAAATCGATGCGCCCTGGCGCCAATGCATCAAGCACTCTAAACTGCTCAGCCACTTTCAAAGCGGCATAGTGCGGCAACATGACGCCCGCACTGCCAATCCGAATGCTGCGAGTTTGGGTGGCAATGGCTGCCATCAAAATTTCAGGCGCTGTGCCCACAATGCTGGGGTGTGCATGGTGTTCACTCACCCAGAAACGTGAATAGCCCAAACGTTCAGCCTCCACGGCCAAAGCCAGCGTTTGCCGAATGGACTCATCTTGGCCTCGGCCAGACATGGCAACCGATTGATCGAGTACAGAAAGTTTCAGGCTCATGCTTGAATCTCTAGCAATATCAAAAAATAATTCATCAAGCCTTGGCCATTTCTGCTTCTTGCAACGCGCGCCACATCACTTTACCACTGCCGCTCTTGGGCAATACCTCTATGAACTCCACCACACGCGGCACTTTGTAAACCGCCATGGTGTTTCTGCACCAGTCAATGATGTCTTGTTCACTCACTTGACCCTTGTGCGTACTTCTGAGCACCACCACAGCCTTGACTGACTCGCCGCGGTAGGCGTCTTTGGTGGAAATGATGCAAGCCTCTTGAATGGCGGGATGCTTGAACATCAGCGCTTCCACTTCTGCGGGCCAAACCTTGAAGCCGCTGGCATTGATCATGCGCTTTAACCTGTCGGTCATGAAGAAATAGCCTTCTTCATCAATGCGGCCCATGTCGCCAGATCGGAAGAAAGATTTGCCATCGCGCTCAAAGAAAGCACTGGCCGTGGCTTCTGGTCGTTTCCAATAGCCTTTGAAGATTTGCGGTCCTGACATCACAATCTCACCCGACTCACCTTGGGGCAACTCTTTCAAAGTTTCCGGATCCACCACGCGCGAGTCCACGCTCATGAACGGAATTCCCAAACATTGTTTTTTGGGCGCATCGGGCGGATTGGTATGAGAAGGCGCAGCAGTTTCTGTCAAGCCATAGCCTTCAATGTAGCGAAGACCAAATTGATCTAACAGCCTTTGTGCCACAGCCTCTGGCATGGCGGCACCACCACCGCCAATATTTTGCAAGCTGCTCAAATCAAATTGCGCCATGTTGGCGCTGCCCAACAAATCAATCACCATGGTGGGAATATTGGTCCAGTGCGTCACCTTCCATTTTGAAATCAGGCGTCCTGCCAAATCTCTGTCCCATCTTGGCATCAAAATCAGGGTCGCGCCCATGAAAATGGTGGCGTGCATCACACTGACCATGCCCGTGATGTGAAACATCGGCACCACACACAAGCATTTGTTTTCAGGGGTGCCATTGGCCCACAAGCCGCTTGACATGGCGTTGTGCATGATGGTTCCGTGGGTGTGCATGCAACCCTTTGGCAAACCCGTGGTGCCACTGGTGTAGGGCAGCACCGCCAGATCTTCCGATTGCGCAGTGACGGGGCCCAACGCTACTTCACCTTGTAAAGCAGAGGTCCATGCATGCACTTGCCCATCTTCAAGCATAGGCAAAGCATGCACTGTCTTTAACCAGGCGCTCCAAGTTTCAGGCAACTCTTCGGGGCCAATGTTGGCCGCATCAAACACATCTGTGAATTGCGTTACCAACAAATGCTGAAGACGCTGCGTTTTTTCTAGCGCATTGCTAGCGGCCGCCAACTCAGGCGCCAGGTCTGCCGTGGTCACAGCCACTTTGGTATCTGGATCCAAGATGTAGTGTTTCAACTCTTCTGTGCGGTTCATTGGATTGACGGGTACCACCACTGCATCCATCCGAAGAATTGCAAAATGCGTGATGACCAACTGCGGACAGTTTTGCATGTCCAACACCACGCGATCACCTTTTTGCACACCCATCTTGCGCAAAGCCGAAGCAATTTTTTCAGCTTCAAGTTGCAACTGAGAATAAGTCCAAGTTCTGCCCATGAAGACCAAAGCAACTTTTTGGGGATAGCGCAATGCACTGATTTGCAAATTCATCCACAAAGATGTTTGCGGTGCTGTCAATTGGTAAGGCAGTCTTTTAGGCCAAAAAGCATGGTGGGCGGGCATTCAGTGTGTCTCCAACAGAATACTTAACAGGTCGATGAATTGTTCTTGAGTGGCTTCGTGCATTTTGCACAAGAGATCCTAATCGGGTATGAGGAGATGGAACATCCCCAAAGTCCCTAAGGAGACGGGCTGGGGTTGTCCTGATACAGGCTGCGGTTGAAGGTCAATGTATGCGTTTGCAAGTCGACAGGAAATCAACTCACGTTAAATTAAAGTTTTCCATTGAAGATCAGTATGACCTCTCACTCCACCCCCGCTTGCTGCGGCACCAGCAAAGCCGCCGAGCTTCTTCAGCTGTCGGTTGGCACGGTCCAAGGCTTGGTCGACAAGAAAATCCTTCACGCCTGGATCACTCAAGGTGGACACCGGCGTATTTCGCTCGAATCCATTCAAAATTACCAGTTGCAGCAGCAGAAATTGCCCGCACTCGAGCGGCTCATGAGCGAACGGCTCAAAGTCATGGTGGTCGACGCCGATACCGTCTCAAGGCGTCAGATACAAGACACCTGCCTTGCAGCAAACCCTCATGTCGATTGCTGCGCCATGGCTTCGGCCATCGAAGCTCTGCTTCATCTGCCCGTCTTCAAGCCTCACATCATGCTCATCGACTTGCTCATGCCCAAGGTTGACGGCTGGGAACTGGTCAAGCGCCTTCAACAAAATGAAGACTTTTCAAAACTCCAAATCATCACTCTCTCAACCCTCAGCCAGACAGAACTGAAAGACCGCGGGGGACCACCCACAGGTTCGCGCTTCATTGCCAAACCGATCGATTTAGGATGGCTGCGGGGTTATTTGGTGGGTTTGCTCGCACCTCAAGCTTGGGCTTAGGTAGACAGCTTTCAATTTGCACCCTATCATTACTAAATTGAATAAAGTAAGGAATGAAAATGTCCCACTCAACCCTCACCAGCAAAGGTCAAACCACCATACCGCAAGAAATTCGCGAGGCTGCGGGGCTTCGAACTGGCGCAAAACTCAACTGGACTGTCACACCCGATGGTGTTCTCATTGTCCGAGCCAAAACGCAGTCCCTTGCATCATTAGCAGGTTCAATCAAAATTCAAAATAGCCCAAAAATCAGCATTCAAGATATGAACCCTTGGCAATAAAAAATCCATGGCAGCCATCGACACCAATGGTCTTGTCAGATTTCTCATTCAAGATGATGAGCAACAAGGTCATCTAGCCCGAAGACTCATTGAACATGTTTTGGCGCGGGGAGAGACATTGTTCATTCCTGTCACAGTCCTCTTAGAGTTGGAATGGGTTTTGCGATCTCATTTTTTGTTCAACAAATCTCAAGTTGTCGAACTGATTTCCAACTTGCTTTCCACCCTTGAGTTGGAATTTGAATCTGAACCGTCTGTTGAAGTAGCGCTTGAACTGTTTAGAAACCATGCGGCAGATTTCGCCGATTGTTTGCACATCGCTTTGGCGCATCGCGCAGGTCACTCACCGCTTTGGACATTTGACAAAACAGCAGCCAAGGTCGTGGGTGCAAAAATATTGAAGTGATTCAAAGAACCCATGAAAAACGCGCCCGAAGGCGCGTTTTTGCTTGCTTTTGGCGGAGTGGACGGGACTCGAACCCGCGACCCCCGGCGTGACAGGCCGTAAATAATAAGTATTCCAAGGCATGTCCGTTTATTCCAAACTTCAAAAAAACATCATTTTTAGAGGAGAAATTAAAAAATTCACTACATATGGCCGAGGTTTGACATTCCTTGATATTCCCATAGAATCCCTACATAGACCCTACATTAAGGAAATTCTTTGGCAAAACGAGAAAATTTCACGGTCGAGCGTGTCAATGCATTTAAATGTCAGCCCGAACGACTACAAAGCATCTACTGGGATGGAAAGACACCGGGTCTAGGCTTACGCGTTACAGCGAGAGGGGCGAAGTCCTACATATTCGAAACTTCACTACACGGCAAGACACTGCGGCTAACTATTGGGGACGTCCGGACTTGGACGATTTCAAAAGCGCAAGAGGAGGCAAGGCGCTTCAAAGCAGAAACAGACCGTGGCAATGATCCTCGGCAACAAAAAGCTGCAATGAAGGCTAAGTTGGAAGAAGCAAGAAAAGTTGCATTCAATTCGGAGATTCAAGTATGTACAGTTTGGAAAGAGTACATTGGAACTAGGGGCCATAAGTGGAGCACTCGACACTTAGCAGATCACGAGTCTCTTGCTCATCTTGGCGGTGAAATCCGTAAACGCGGAACTGGCTTGACGGTGCCCGGGGCACTTGCCTCGTTAATGCACCTAAGGCTGGAAGAATTAGACGGAAACACTGTTAAGGCGTGGCTTAACGAGGAAGCACAGAAACGCCCTACTCAAGCAAGGCTTGCTTACAACAGGCTACGTGCTTTTTTAAACTGGTGTGCTGACAATACCAGATACCAAGAAATTGTTTCATCAGAAGCTTGTAAAGCAAGTATTGCGAGAGACGCGTTACCCAAGGCAAAGCCAAAAACTGATGCATTACAACGCGAGCAACTAAAAGCATGGTTTTCGGCTGTCAAAAAGATAAACAACCCAGTCATAGCCTCTTATCTTCAAGCCCTGTTGTTGACGGGTGCACGAAGAGAAGAACTGGCTAATCTATCTTGGAATGATGTGGATTTTCAATGGCAAACCATCAACATACATGACAAAGTAGAAGGCCAGCGCACGATTCCCTTAACACCTTATGTTGCCCAACTCTTGGCAAGCCTAAAAAACCGGAATGACACACCACCAAGACAATTTCGCATTCTCCATGGGAAAAAGATTGAAAACGACTTAAAAAATTGGCAGCCATCTCGTTGGGTATTTTCAAGCCCATCAGCCAAATCTACCGGAGGTAGGCTTACTGAACCGAGAATTGCTCATTCAAAGGCCTTAATTGCTGCTGGCTTGCCTCATGTTTCTCTACATGGCTTGCGTAGGTCATTTGGCACACTTGCAGAATGGGTTGAGTGTCCCACTGGAATTGCAGCCCAGATCATGGGACATAAGC
>CANFJC010000130.1 GCA_947447245.1 Comamonadaceae bacterium | reverse complement strand
GGCACGCCATGAGATCGTGATTGCCAACGCTTATTTTTTGCCGGGGCGAAAACTGCGTCAAGCACTGATTCATGCCGCTCAGCGAGGTGTTCGTGTCAGATTGCTCTTGCAAGGGCGCTATGAATACTTCATGCAATACCATGCGGCACGGCCTGTTTACCGGCAACTCTTGCAAGCGGGCGTTGAAATTTATGAGTACTCCGAAAGCTTTCTGCACGCCAAGGTGGCCGTGATTGATGCCAGCCATGAAAGACCTTGGGCCACTGTTGGTTCTTCCAACTTAGACCCTTTTAGTTTGCTTTTGGCTAGGGAGGCCAATGTGGTGGTGGCCGATGCCTACTTTGCAAAACGCCTGCAAGAAGGCCTAGAGCAGGCCATGGCTCTTGAGAGTCAGCGAATCATGCCCCAAACGCTGCTGCAACGCTCTCAATTTCAAAGAGGCATGGACTGGGTTGCGTTTGGTTTAATGCGGTTTGCAATTTGGCTGACCGGCCATCGGTATTGAGCAAAGGGTGTGCTGTTTTGGCACATGCCCGTACACTGTAAAGTGGCTTCAATCACTGGTAGGATCTGGCTTTGACCTTTCTTCATCAGATGCTTATGAATGCTCCCGCCCACTTGCCCTCTGAGGACATCGGAACGCCCGTCTCCGTGAAGATTCGCGAGCGTGTTCTGGCAGCCCGCAAACGCTTCCATGCCAACGACAACATTGCTGAATTCATTCAGCCCGGTGAGCTGGATCACTTGCTCGACGAAGTGGCTGAGAAAATGCAAACCGTTTTGGACAGCATGGTGATCGATACTCAAAACGATCACAATACCCAAGACACGGCGCGGCGTGTGGCCAAAATGTATTTGAAAGAAGTCTTCAAAGGCCGCTACACAGAAAGCCCCGAAGTCACAGAATTTCCCAACGCCGAGCACTTGAATGAACTCATGATTGTGGGCCCCATCACAGTGCGCAGTGCTTGCAGCCACCACCTATGCCCTGTCATTGGTCAAATCTGGATTGGTGTCTTGCCCAACGAACACACCAACGTCATTGGTCTTTCCAAATATGCCCGATTGGCCGAATGGATCATGGGACGCCCCCAAATTCAAGAAGAAGCGGTTGTGCAGTTGGCAGACTTGATTCAGCGCAAAACACAACCGGATGGTTTGGCGATCGTGATGGAAGCCAGTCATTTCTGCATGGGCTGGCGCGGCGTCAAAGACATGGACAGCAAAATGATCAACTCCGTCATGCGCGGTGTGTTCTTAAAAGATGCCAACTTACGCCGTGAGTTCTTGGCGTTAATTCCTAGAAAGGCCTGATCATGTTGGTTCGATTACTTTATGCCAGCCGCGCGGTAGACCCTCAGCCTACTGTCATTGAATCTATTCTGGCGCAATCCAGACAATTCAACCCCAGTACAGGCATTACCGGTATTTTGGTTTACAGCGGCGATATCTTTTTACAGGCCATTGAAGGTGGTCGTGAAGCTGTGAGCGAGCTGTATGGACACATCCAAAAAGACGCACGTCACAAGCAAGTTGTGCTCTTGCACTACGAAGAAATTTCGCAGCGTCGCTTCAGTGGTTGGACCATGGGCCAAGTCGATGTGTCTCGCGTCAACACCAGCATCTTGCTGAAATACTCCGAGCGCGCCGAACTAGATCCTTACAGCGTATCGGGCGTGGTGTCTTTGGCTTTGCTCGAAGAACTCATGGCCACAGCTTCGATCATTGGGCGTGCTTGACGCTTGTTTGATCGGCTGCGATTTTTCCAGCAGCCCTCACAAGCGCAAACCCATTGTGGTGGCGCTTGGCGCCATGCAAAGTGGCGTTGTGAAGTTAGAGCGTTTGGAAAAATTTGAATCCCTTGACGCGTTTCAAATCTTTTTGAAGCAGCCACTTCCATCTGAAGTGAAATGTGTGGGTGGATTTGACTTGCCTTTTGGCTTGCCGCGCGAATGGATTGAGTACATGCGATGGCCATTGACATGGCCAGAGTGCATGGCCCTTTATGCTTCTTATTCACGCGAAGAACTGCGACTGTTTTTCAAACAATTTTGTGACAGCAGACCGGCAGGCGCCAAGTTTGCGCACCGAGCCACAGACT
The DNA here is from genome assembly GCA_947447245.1 of Comamonadaceae bacterium. GTDB lineage: Bacteria > Pseudomonadota > Gammaproteobacteria > Burkholderiales > Burkholderiaceae_C > Limnohabitans_A. The sequence goes on along the minus strand of CANFJC010000130.1, from coordinate 5,361 downwards.
TGCCTGCAGGCTCTAGCCCCTCCATGAAATGGGTGAATCCACCGGTTGCATGGATGATGCATGCGGGCGTCCCCTTGTTGCGTGCGGCCCAATGGACTTTGCCTGGCATGTGCGAAGGCCGCCCTGACCGCGTGGCATTGGAGGCCTATCCGGGTCTTTTGGCCAGAGAAATTGTGAAGCATCGCAGCTACAAGAGCGATGACAAGTCCAAACAAACACCCGACCGGTGGTTAGCCCGCAAAGACATTCTCCATGCGCTTGATTTAGGCCAAACCCGATTGGGCTTGCGTTTGAAACTCAGCGCCGCGCAACACGACAGCCTGTTGCTTGATGGCTCTGGCGATTCTTTGGATGCAGCGCTTTGCATGGTGCAAGCAGCTTGGGCCCATCAGCAACATGAATGGGGCACCGCAAGCGGCTCGTATGGCTTGCCTGAATTTGACCCCCTAGAGGGTTGGATTGTGAGCGCTTAAGACTGTTGCATGGTGCTTGAACAGCACCTCAACTCTGAACCTGAAGTGTTCTAAATGGCCATACCAGAGATGTCGTCTGGTAAGGCCTGCAATGCCCTCAAGGCATGAAGAGCCTCCATGTCCGTTCGGTACAAAGTGACTTGACTTTCAAGGCCCAAGGCGCCTGCCAATTTGAGGGCGTTTTCAACCGGCAGCTTGATGCCACTAATGTGCAATTGAATGTCCCTTCGCTGCAAATAATGGTGGATTTGCTGAAGTGTTTCTACCCCTGTTGCATCGATGCGGTTGATGGGCTGTGCAAACAAACACACATGCTGAATCTGAGCTTGATCGCTTAGTTTTTCTGTGATGTATTTTTCAAAGCTGCTGGCAGCAGCAAAGTCCAACTCTGCATCCATCCGAATGGCAAACACATTGGGCGCAAGAGGCGGTAAGTGCCACAAGTGACGATCGCGCAGGCTGCCATCTTCATGCAAGCCGACTTCGATGATGCGAGGGTGCAATCGGGTGTGCAAAAAGTGGCTCAAGCCCAAAAGCACACCTGCCAATACACCCCAATAAATGCGCGGTGTGCTGAGAAGTGTGATGCCAAAAGTCATGCCTGCTGTCAGGGCCTCAATGCGTGCAATTCGCCACAATTTGACAAAGGCCATGGGTTGAATGAGGCCGGAAACCGCCAAGATCACGACGGCGGCCAACACGGCACGCGGCACATGAAAAAGCGCCGGTGATGCAAACACAGCCAGTAGCACGAAGGACGTGGTGCCCACAACAGCCCACCCTGTTTTGGCGCCCGAAGCCAAATTGATGGCCGACCGTGAGAACGATGTACCGGTCGCAAAGCTACCGCTCAAGCCCGACACAATTTTGGCCAAGCCTTGGCCCATCAAGTCTTGGTTCTCTTGCCAAAGGGTGCCTTCTCTTTGGTTTTCAGTTTTGGCACAAGAAGCCGCCTCTAAAAAACTGACCAATGCAATCAAGATGGCAGGGCCAGCCAGAAATGCCAGTTCTTGCAAAGTAAGCAGTTGCGGCAAGCCTAGACTGGGCAGTGATGCTGGCAAAGCGCCAATGACGGCACCACCTTGGGCTGCATAGCCGATGGCATAACTGACGGCAGCACTGGCTGCGACCACCAACATGATGCTGGGAGATTGAGGCGCCCATTTTTTAGCCAAAAACAAAGCTGCCAAGCTGGCCGCCCCAAAACCGACATCGGCCCATTCAAATGAGCCGTCTGCTTGCCAACCTGTGAGTGCAGGCAACTGTGACGCCATGATCAAGAGGCCTGCCGCTTGTGTAAAACCCATCATGACGGGTGAGCTGATGAGGTTCACAAGCCAACCATAACGAAGCACGCCCATCAACAATTGCAAACTGCCTGCCAACAAGGCCAACCAAATGGCCAAGTTGACCCATTGCACACTGCTGGGCTGTGCCAAGCCAGTGAGGGAGGCGCTGATGAGAACGCAAGTCAGGGCAGAGGGGCCAATGGACAGGCGTGTAGAACCGCCCCACATCACGCCCACCAAGGCGGGAAGCAGCGCGGCATAAAGACCTGTGACCAGCGGCATGCCGGCCAATGCGGCGTAAGCCACCGACTGCGGCACCATGAGCAAGGCCACCGAAAAGCCAGCGGTCCATTCTTGGCGAAACAGTGCGGGTGTTAAGCGCGGCCATTTTAAGAATGGGAACCAAGCGTGGAGAGATTTCATGCGGTGATGATCGTTTCAATGGGCCAAGAGTGGCTATCAGGTCTATGGCTTCGCGCGAAACGGACTGCACACTGAGCAATTCAAGTTTCTGGCAGTGCTCATGGTTTGCCATTCCATGTGCTGTGCGTTGAACATCATCAGCTTGCCTTGAAGGCTGCTGCCCATGCCGCTTAACAATTTAAGTGCCTCGGTGGCTTGCATGCTGCCGATCACGCCCACCAAGGGGGCCAACACCCCCATGGTGGCGCAGCGTGATTCTTCAAAGCTTTGAGTCGCAGGAAAGACGCAGGCATAGCAAGGTGCATCTGCTTGGCGTGTGTCGTACACCGCCACCTGGCCATCAAAGCGCAAGGCGGAGCCCGACACCAAAGGCTTGGCGAATTGGGCGCATGCCTGATTGATGAGTTGACGTGTTTCAAAGTTATCGGTGCAGTCCAACACCACATCGACGCTGGGCATGCAAAGAGCCAGCAAAGCCGCATCTGCTTTTTGCGAATAGCAACTCACTTGCACCTCAGGATTGATGGCGTGCATGGCAGCCTGCAGCGAAGCGACTTTGAATTCACCTACACGGGCTTGAGAATGGGCGATTTGCCGCTGAAGGTTGGTGACATCGACATGGTCGTGATCGATCAGGCTGATGAGCCCAACACCTGCGCTGGCCAAGTAAAGGGCTGCAGGTGAACCCAAGCCTCCTGCACCCACTATGAGTGCATGCGATTGAGAGACTCTGTCTTGACCCTCGACACCCCATTCATCTAAAAGAATGTGACGTGAATAGCGCAGAAGTTGGTCGTCCCGCATGGGCGATTACTTGTCTTTTTTCTCTTCTTTGCGCTCAGCCAAGGTGGCACTGACTTTGACAGGCAAGCCTTTCAGTTGGTTGAGGGCTTGGTTCAATTGGAAGTCTTTGTCAGATCCAAATTCGGGTGGCCGTCTTTCGGATTCTGGCTTCTTGGCTTCGGCTTCCAATTTTTTCAAAGCTTCTTCGCGTGCTTTTTGACGCTCTTCATTTTTCTTTTCAGCTTCTTGGCCATTGCCTAAATGCTTTTCCAAATCGGCTTCGCGCGTGCGCAGGGCTGAAAACACATTGCCGTTTTCAGTTTCATCAAGCATCACATCGGGCAAGATGCCCTTGGCTTGAATCGACTTGCCGTTCGGCGTGTAGTAACGCGCTGTGGTGAGCTTCAAAGCCGTGTCAGGACCCAATTGGCGAACGGTTTGAACCGAACCTTTGCCAAAGGTTTGGCTGCCCATGATGGTGGCGCGCTTGTGGTCTTGCAAAGCACCCGCCACAATTTCGCTGGCAGACGCAGAACCTTCATTGACCAACACCACCAATGGGATTTTTTTCAATTGCCCTTGCGTATTTTGGGTCAGGCGTTGAATGGGGTCGCTCTCAGCACTGCGGCGCCAAAATTGGGGCGCTGCCTTGTAAATGAATTTACTCTCTTCAAGCTGGCCATTGGTCGACACCACGGTGACGTTTTCGGGCAAGAAGGCTGCAGACAAAGCAACCGCTGCATCGAGTAAGCCACCTGGGTCGTTGCGCAAATCAAGCACCAAGCCTTTCAGCTTGGGGTCTTGCTTGAGCATCTCTTCTAACTTCTTAGAGAAATCTTCAACGGTTCTCTCTTGGAATTGCGACACGCGAATCCAGCCAAATCCAGGTTCAATCACCTTGGCTTTGACGGACTGGGTTTTAATTTCTTCGCGCACGATGGTGAGCGTGAAGGTGCGACTTTCGTCTTTGCGAAACACAGTCAGAACCACTTTGGTATTGGGTTCACCGCGCATGCGCTTAACCGCTTCGTTCATTGACAAACCTTTGACAAAGGCGTCGTCAATCTTGGTAATCAAGTCGTTTGTTTTCAGACCAGCGCGGTCGGCAGGCGAGCCTTCGATGGGTGAGACAACTTTGACGATGCCTTCTTCTTGGGTGATCTCAATGCCAACGCCCACGAAGCGACCGGAGGTACCTTCACTGAATTCTTTGAAACTTTTTTTATCAAAGTACTGAGAGTGAGGATCGAGGCTAGAGACCATGCCAGAGATGGCTTCGGTGATGAGCTTTTTCTCATCCACGGTTTCGACATAGTCGCTTTTGACCATGCCAAAAACGGCGGCCAGTTGCTGCAGTTCTTCAAGCGGCAAAGGCGCAAAGGCACCTCTTGCCGTGGTTTGAAGCGAAATGGTGGTGAGAGCGCCTGCTAAAGCGCCGATGCTGAGCCAACCGACAATTTTCAATTTCTGTCCCATGTGCATTGACCCAGAGGGTCTCCTTTAGAGCCAATATACACCTTGAATGCGGTCTTTGTGCAAGTCAGGAAATGCCCGCAACCTAAATTAAGCCTTGCCTTGGCTGGCCACAGCGGCGGCGGCCTTGGCAGCTGCTTGTGCATCTCCCAAATAGTAATGTTGGATGGGTTTCAAATTGGCATCCAGTTCGTACACCAAAGGAATGCCATTGGGGATGTTCAAGTTCACGATGTCATCATCGGAAATGTTGTCCAAATACTTGATCAAAGCGCGAATCGAGTTGCCGTGCGCTGCCACCACGATCTGTTTGCCTGCCTTGATGGCAGGCGCCATGGACTCTGTCCAAAAAGGAATCACGCGGTCCACAGTGTCTTTCAAGCATTCTGTGAGGGGAATGTCCTGGACCTTCAGTTTGGCGTAGCGCAAGTCGGCGCGTTCACATCGGGGGTCGGTGGCTTCAAGGGCAGGAGGAGGGGTGTCATAGCTGCGACGCCAAGCCAAAACTTGCGCATCGCCAAACTTTTGAGCGGTTTCGGCTTTGTTCAGGCCTTGAAGGGCGCCGTAATGGCGCTCGTTCAGGCGCCAGCTGTTGTGCACCGGCAGCCACTGCCTGTCCATGGCGTCCAAGGTGTGCCACAGCGTGTGAATCGCGCGTTTGAGCACACTGGTATAGGCCAAATCAAACTCGTAAGCTTCCGCTTTCAGCAAGCGCCCAGCCGCTTGGGCTTGCTCGATCCCGGTGGGCGTGAGGTCGACATCGGTCCAGCCTGTGAAGCGATTTTCTAAATTCCAAGTGGACTCGCCGTGGCGAATGAGAACGAATTTGTACATGTTGAAAGGTTTAATCAAGAAAGAAAAACGGGTTTACAGTCAGCATTTTAGAATTCGAATCTGGTACGCGGTCTTGAAATAGACTG
>CANFJC010000129.1 GCA_947447245.1 Comamonadaceae bacterium | reverse complement strand
GTCACTGGCTTTCACAGTCGAAGCCAACAAGCCTTGGGTGTAGGGGTGCTGAGCTTGCTTCACAACTTGAGCCACGTCCCCCATCTCAACAATTCGCCCAGCGTACATGACCGCAATCCGATCAGCCACTTCAACAGCAGCACCAATGTCATGCGTGACAAAAATGACCGACATGCCTGTTTCTTTTTGCAACTCGCGCAAAAGCAATAGGATTTGAATTTGAACAGTGGCGTCAAGTGCAGTCGTAGGCTCATCCGCCAACAACAATTGTGGACGGCATACGAGTGACATTGCAATCATGGCTCGCTGACGCATACCACCCGAAAGTTCATGGGGATAAGAATCCAAGCGCCTTCGAGCTTGCGGTATTTGAACGCGCTCCAACATTTGCAATGAACGTGTGAAAGCCGTTTTAACATCGACACCTTCATGCGCCCGAATGGCTTCCACCATTTGCTGCCCAATGGTGTACACGGGGTCAAACGCAAGGCCTGGTTCTTGAAATACCATAGAGGCAACAGCGCCTCGGTATTGGTCAAGTGCACTGCCTTTCAAACCAAGCACGTCCTGGCCTGCAACTTGAATGCTGCCGCCGATGGAAGTCGTGCGTTCTGGGTGAAGTCGCATCAAGGTACGCAAAGTCACACTCTTCCCAGATCCAGATTCTCCAAGCAAGCCGAGCACTTCACCTTGCGCCAATTCAAAACTCACTTGGTTCAATGCCTTGGCTTTTCTGTTGCCCGTGAATTGCACCGTCAAATCTTTCAAGCTAACGAGGGGCTTATTCATCGCATCGCACCTTGCCTTGTATAACCAGAGTGCTGATCGTTCATGTGACAAGCCACGACATGCTCACTTTCTCCCTGCACCAACTTGAGTGAGGGCGTTGTGGATTTACAAACATCTTGTGTAAATTCACAACGATCACAAAAACGGCACCCACTTGCTGGGTTGATGGGATTGGGAGGGTCGCCACTCAGTGGCGAATGCTGCGTGCGGTGCGCAGGGTCCATGGAAGGCACAGCAGATAACAAAGCACGTGTATACGGGTGTGCTGCGCTTGAATAAATTTTCTCAACAGGCCCCTGCTCGACCACCTGACCCAAGTACATCACCATGACTTCATCGCTGATGTAGTGCACCACGTGCAAATCATGCGAAATGAAGATGTAGGTCAGTTGATTTTCGGCTTTCAGTTCTTGCAACAAATTCAAAACCTGTGCTTGTACAGATTTATCCAGTGCAGCCACAGCCTCATCCAAAATGACCATTCTCGGATGAAAGGCCAAGGCTCTTGCGATGTTGACACGTTGACGTTGCCCACCCGACAACTCGTGAGGATATCTCGAAGCAAATTGGTCAGGCTCCAAACCCACGCGTGAAAGCAATTCGCGGGCTTCAGTCATAGCCTTTTCTGCCTCCATGCCATGCACTTGAGGACCATAGGCAATTGTGTCAACGATGGTCATGCGCGGATTGAGTGATGCAAATGAGTCTTGAAAGACCATTTGCAAATTGCGACGGTACTCTTTCAGCGCCATCCCACCATATTCAGCCACCCCATCTCCATCAAAGACCATGCTACCGCTGTCTGGCGCCATCAATCTTGCTATAAGTCTCGCAGTTGTGGACTTTCCACAACCCGATTCGCCCACGATGCCTAAAGTTTTACCTTTCGCAACGGCAAAGCTAACGCCATCAACAGCATGTACAAATTTTTTCTCACGCGCAAAAAATCCACCGCGAACAGGAAAATGTTTTTTTAGATTGTTGACGACCAGCAATGGCTGAGCAGGACCACCTCTGTCTTGAGGATCAAAATCAGTTGTCATGGGTGTTTTCAATGTCTCTGTCGCTAGCGTCTTCATCGTCGAATGTCCATCGCTGACCGAATGCCATCGGCCAGCAAGTTGAAAGCAATGGATGTGATGAAAATAAGCGCCCCCGGCAATGCCGCCACCCAAGGATTGCTGTAAATGGCAGAGCGCAATGTATTGAGCATCAGGCCCCATTCAGGCTCAGGAGGCTTCACCCCAAGCCCCAAGAATGAAAGACCGGAGGCCAATATCATGCTCACGCTAAGCAAGCCTGTGGCGTAGACAAAGACGGGGCCAAGCACATTGCCCAACACATGAAAGCGAATAATAGAAAACGCGCTAGCGCCACTCAGGCGTGCAGCTTCAATGTAGTCAAGTTGTCTCACTTGCGTGGTGACGCTTTCAGCCACCCTAACCACTTGTGGCACAAATACCAAGGTCAGCGCAATCAAACTGTTGCTCATGCCAGGGCCTAAGGCTCCCGAAATCGCCACCGCCAGCAAGACCGATGGAAATGCATAAAACACATCCAGAACCCGCATGATGACCATGTTGATTCGCCCGCCAACGTAGCCTGCAAACAGGCCAATGCTGGTGCCAATGAAGAAGGCTGCAAAAACTGGAACGACCCCCATCACCAGGGACAATCGACCGCCGTACATCAAGCGCGTCATCATGTCCCGACCAAGCTCGTCCGTACCCAGCCAAAAACCTGAGCTTCCGATGGGCAAAAGACGCTTGAGCATGCTGGCCTTAAAGGGATCGGCCGGTGCAATCCATGGTGCAAAAACGGCCGCTATCACAATCAAAAACAACACGAAAGCACTTGCGATGGCCACAGGCTCATGGCGTAACTGCCGTGCGACGACATGCCAGTAGCTTCTGCTTTGAGTCGGTGTAGCAATGGAAGAAGAAGTCAAAGACAAGTTCATATCCATTTTTAGCTGCGGCCCATGCGGGGATCAATCAGAGGTTGAATGATGTCCACAACCAAATTCAAGACCACAAAGAACATGCACAAAACCAAAAGAGTTCCTTGCAATAAAGGAATGTCGCGCTGGAAGATGGCTGTGTTCAATAAAAAGCCAGTGCCTGGCCAAGCAAAAACTGTTTCAACCAAAATGGAGCCGCCCATCAAATAACCCACCTGCAAACCTGCCACGGCCAACACTGTAGGCGCTGTGTTTTTGGCCACGTGACGAAAAATAGCAACGCCATTCAAGCCTCGTGCACGCAATGCCACTACAAATTCTTGCTCCAACATGTCGGCCACCAAGGCTCTGACTGTGCGTGTGATGATCCCCATGGGAATGACCGACAAAGTGACAGAAGGCAAAACCAAATAACGCATGTGCTCCCAGTCCCAAGTCCAATCTGCAGAACCGCCTGGGCCTGCACCCATGGCGGGAAACCAGCCTAACCAAGTCGAGAAAATAATCGTCAACACCAAGCCCAGCCAGTAGTGTGGAATGCTCACCCCGACAACCGACATGGCCGTAGCAGTTCGGTCAATGCCACTCCCATGTTTGTAGCCTGCAAGCGCCCCGAGCACGCAACCGACCAAAACTCCCAAGCAAGACGCAATGCCCGCCAGCAACAAAGTGTTGCCAACGGCACTGAACACTTCAGTCACAACGGCACGACCCGATGCAATGGAGGTGCCCAAATCGCCCTGCAATGCGCGCCACAGCCAAAGGCCATATTGCACAGGCACAGGGCGATCTAAGCCATAGGCACTCTTAAGGGCTGCAATCACGTCTGCCGGAGCATCTGCAGGCGCAATGGCATTGAGAGGATCACCCGGCGCCAAGTACACCAACATGAATGAAACCACCGTGACGCTGAGCGCAATAGGCAATGCGTACAAAAGTCGCTTGAGGATATAGCTCAACATTTACTTCATGCGAATGGTTGTGAGGTCTTGGAACCAGTGTTGCGCTTGCACAAACTCCTGCACCTTGGGTGATGTGGCATGTGGGTTCAAATCATGCACAACCCAAAGCATGAGGGCATCGTCCACCATGGTTTGGTGAATTTCACTCAACAACTTGTCTTGAATTTTGGTGTCGAAGTTCTTGCGAATGGTGTCAATGGCGCCATCCACTTTGGGGTTGTTGTAACCACCCCAATTCACGCCATTGGGTGCAATGTAGCGACTGTCAGCAAAGCGAGTGAGCGCATAAAACGGATCTGCAGTGACATAACCCAAGTTAATGGCTGTAATGCCCTTTCCTGCATTCATGTCTGCCTTGGCACCACTGCGCCAGTGCAAATACAAATTCTCTAATTCAACCACTTCAAACTCAAGTTGAATGCCAATTTCAGCCAAGCTTTGTTGAATGAATTCATTCATGGGCAATGACAACATTTGACCAGACCCGCCTTGTGCAATGATCACTTTGGCCTTCAATGGCTTGGCGGGGCTAAAGCCTGCCTGCGTCATAAGGGCTTTGGCTGCTTTCAAGTCGTACTTGATGTCGAATGCAGGTTTTCCAAACCAAGTGCTGGTAGCGTCAAGTTGGCCTTTGGCAGGCTTTGCCAAACCATTCAGCAACTTGACAATGGCATCTCGGTCAATGGCCAAATTGGCAGCCTTGCGAACGCGAATGTCCGTCCATGGCGACCCAGGCTGGGTCGAAAAGTGATAAGGCCAAACATGTGGTGTGACATTTTGAACCAGCTTGAATCCAGCACTCTTGAGTTGGGGCAACACATCAGGTGGCGGAGTTTCAATGATATCAACTTGACCATTCAGCAGTGCATTGGCTCGCGTCATGGCATCGGGAATAGGCAGCAGAATAATTTTGTCTGTTTTGGCCATTCGGGTTTTGTCCCAATAGCCGGCATTTTTAACCAGCTCAGCACGTTCACGGGCCACCAGTTTTTCCAACTTGAAGGGGCCTGTACCTGAGGGTTGCGTCGCAAACTTACTCCAATCACGACCCAATTTTTCCCATTGTGCAGGACTGGAAATCAAGAACCAAGGTAATTGATAAGGGAACAGCGAGTCAACGTCTTTGGTCGTGATTTCAACGGTGTATTCATCCACCACACGGTAAGAAGCAATGGACGGAATTCGTGGACGAACTTGCGCACTTTGCTTGGCATCAAATTGTGGTGACTTGTCGACCAGCACTTTGTCCAAGTTCCAAACCACAGCGTCCGCTTTCAGTTCAGAGCCATCGTGAAACTTCACGCCTTTGCGCAGTGAGAACAACCATTTTTTATTGTCCTTGGCATCCACTTTCCAGCTGCTCGCCAGACCAGGAATCAGCTTGCCAGGACGGGTGCCAATATTGGCCTCCCAAGCCACTAAGGGGTCATAAATGGTGTGCCCCGTAAATTGGTAAGCCCCGGCGCCGCGATCTGGCTGGCCCGTTGTGAGGGGAATGTCGGCCATCGAAATGCCATACCTGGCAATGGTTTCTGCTTTCAAGCCCGAATGCAGCAGAAGGGCTAAAGGAACTGCCACGAGCCAACGTGGGAGTTGAGTGCGAACAGGGGTCATGTCATGCTCCTAAGTGAATTAACCCTTCACTGATTGCACGCAACATGCCAACACTTGGAATTTCAGCCAAGATTTAAGGAAACTGCTGATTTAAATAGTTTTTCTCAAAGAAAGTACAAAATATGATTCAAAAATTTAGAATGGCCAAATGAAGTATGGTGCATGCATGCATGTGTCTGCACCAAAAAGTTCGTGAATCACTTTGCTTGCACACAAAACTTGTGCACGCCCCTAACAAGCAAGTCAATGCATAAAAAAAACCGCACTTCTTTCGAAGCGCGGTTTTTGTACCAACAGAGAATCAATCAGTTAGGCACTTTGCCTTCCACGCCTTTGACGTAGAACTTGATACCGCCCAAGAACTTGTCGTCAGCCACAACATCTTTGGCCAACACTTCTTTGCCGTCTTGTCCCACGATAGGACCTTTCCAGATGGAGAAGCTACCGTCTTTCAGACCTGCTTTAATTTCGTCGACCTTTTTCTTAGCATCTTCAGGCACGTCAGCGGCCACAGAAACCATGTCGATGGCGCCTTCTTTCACGCCCCACCAGCTTTGGCCCGTCGCCCATTTGCCTTCGAGGGCTTCACCCACGGCTTTGATGTAGTAAGGTGCCCAGTTAATGACGGCAGAGCCTAAGTGAGCCTTAGGACCATAAGCGGTCATGTCGGAATCCCAACCAAAAGCGCGCTTGCCCATTTTTTCGGCAGTTTGCAAGACAGCGGGTGAGTCGGTGTTTTGCATCAATACATCAGCGCCACCATTGATCAAAGCGGTAGCAGCTTCTGTTTCTTTGGGTGGATTGAACCACTCGTTCACCCAAACCACTTTGGTCTTCACTTTAGGATTGACTGATTGCGCACCTAAAGTGAATGTGTTGATGTTGCGAATGACTTCAGGAATTGGAATAGACGCCACAACACCCAATGTATTGGTCTTGGTCATCTTGCCTGCAATGACGCCAGCCATGTATGCACCTTCGTAAGTGCGGCTGTCATAAGTGCGCAGGTTGTCGGCTGTTTTGTAGCCGGTGGCATGCTCAAACTTGATTTCTTTGTTGTCTGTCGCCACTTTGAGCATGGGGTCCATGTAACCAAAGGTGGTACCAAAGATGACCTTGTTGCCTTGACTGGCCAAGTCACGGAAGACGCGCTCTGCATCAGCGCTTTCTGGCACTTTTTCAACAAAGCTGGTGACGATTTTGTCGCCAAACTGTTTTTCAAGGGCCTTGCGAGCGTTGTCGTGTGCAAATGTCCAACCACCGTCACCAACGGGGCCTACATAAGCAAATGCCACTTTAAGGGGCTCAGCCTTGGCCGCAGGCGCTGCTGGTTTGGCCTCTTCTTTTTTACCGCAAGCGACCAAAGCGGCAGCAGCGACGAGAGAGATAGCGGCGATTTTGAGAACCGATCGCTTGTTCAGAACAGTCATGAAATTTCCTTTATGGATGAACAGGGTTGCACGAAAAAAACATTATGAACCGGGTTGGAAGGGTTTGCCTAGTGAAGCGGGCATGTTGATCCGAATCCATGCTGGATTTTTGGATATCAAGGCCAAAACCACAATGGTCGCTAGATAAGGCAGCGCCGAAAGCCATTGACTGGGCACTTGAACCCCCAAGCCTTGTAGATGAAACTGCAACATGGTGACACCTCCAAACAGGTAAGCACCAAGCAATATTCGAGCCGGTCGCCAGGTTGCAAAGGTGGTCAAGGCCAGCGCAATCCAACCTTTTCCAGCCACCATGCCCTCCACCCAGAGGGGCGTGTAGGCAATGGAGATGTAAGCTCCCGACAAACCACACAATGCACCGCCTGCAATGACAGCACAAAAACGAATGCGACGCACCGAATAGCCCAATGCATGCGCCGATTCGGGGGATTCACCAACTGAGCGGAGCACTAAGCCGGTGCGCGTTTTGTACAAGAACCACATCAAACCGAATACAAACACAATCACGCCATAGACCAAAGGATGCTGTTTGAAGAAAGCAATGCCGATCAAAGGTATATCGGCCAAGAAAGGAATTTCAAAGGCGGGGCGCGGCGGCAGTTTTTCTTGAACATAGCCAATGCCCACGAAGGCCGAGAACCCAACCCCAAACAAACTCAAAGCCAAGCCTGTTGCATATTGGTTGGTGCCCAGGTAG
>CANFJC010000128.1 GCA_947447245.1 Comamonadaceae bacterium | reverse complement strand
CTCTGAGAGGCTTGCCGATTGCCGCAGAAATGGCATTGATCACAGCGGGTGCCACCACGCAAATGGTGGGCTCACCCACACCGCCCCAGAAATCGTAGGTGGGCACCAAAACGGTTTCCACTTTGGGCATCTGAGCCATTTTGAGCAACTGGTAAGTGTCAAAATTCTTTTCTTTGATGCGACCATTTTCAACCGTGCATTCGCCAAAGAAGGTGGCGCTCAGACCCATGGCCACACCGCCTTCAACTTGCGCCGCCACTTGGTGCGGGTTCACAAAGTGGCCTGCATTGGTGGCCAACACCATGCGCAGTACTTTCACTTCGCCTTTGGGGCTGACAGTGACTTCCGCAACAGCAGCTGAATAAGCACCATAGCCCATGAACTGCGCAATGCCTCTGAACACGCCTGTTGCAGCAGGCTTGCCCCAATCACCTTTTTCTGCAGCGGCATTGAGCACTTGCAAATGTTTGGGATGGTTTTGCATCAGGCCCTGACGGAATGCCAAAGAGTCTTTGCCAGCAGCACGGGCCACTTCTTCAATGAAGCATTCCATGTAGACACCGTTTTGATTGGTATTCACTCCGCGCCAAGGACCTACCGGCACATGCGTATTGCGAATGGCGTATTCGGTGAGTAAGTTGGGAATGGTGTATCCCAATTGGGCATCGCCGGGCTCTTTCCAGAAGCCCTGCAGTTGACGTTCATCTTTGCCATCTTTGATGGCAGAGGGGTTGACCCAAGCATTGATTGACTGACCCGAGGAACGAAGTGTGAGGCCCACCAAGTTGCCTTTTTCGTCCAAGCCAGCTTTCATGTGGCATTGAGAAAGTGGACGGTAGTAATCGTGCGTTTGATCTTCTTCACGCGTCCAAATGAGCTTGATGGGTGTGCCAGGAAACTGCTTGGCAATGTTAACGGCTTGAGAAACAAAGTCTTGTTGACCGCCCTTGCGTCCAAATGCGCCGCCCAGATCAGTGACATAGACATCGCACTTTTCAAGGGGCAAGCCTGCGGTTTCAGCCAAGACTGTCAAAGATGCTTCCGCATTTTGTGTAGGCGTCCATACTTCTGCTTTTACAGGCGTCCAACGGGCCGTGCAATTCATGGGCTCCATGGGGGAGTGGGACAAGAAGGGCGTGCTGTAAATGGCCTCGACTTTTTTGGCGGCATTGGCCACCGCATCAATGGCATCACCTTCTTTGCGGCCTGCGTAGTTACCAGGTGCCGTAAGACCATCCCGCAAGTGTTCAGCAATCATGGCACTGTTGACTTTGGCATTGGGGCCCTCGTCCCACACAATAGGCAATTGAGCCAATGCATTTTTAGCGCGCCACCATGTGTCGGCCACCACTGCGACTGTTGTGGCATCTACACGCACCACAGCCTTGACGCCACGCAATGTTTTAACTTTGCTTTCGTCATAGCTGACCAACTTGCCACCAAACACGGGGCAATCCATGACGGATGCACACAGCATGCCGTTCAACTTCAGGTCAATTCCATATTTCTTTTGGCCGTTGAGTTTGTCAGAAGTGTCCAAACGCTTGACGGATTTGCCTGCAATTTTCCAAGAACGGGGGTCTTTCAAAACCACCGTCTTCATATCGGGCACAGGCAATTTAGCGGCAGCCGCAGCTACTTTGCCATAGCTTGTTTTGCGGCTCGAAGCAGCATGGGTAATGATGCTGTTTGAAACTGCCAGTTCTGACACGGGCACATTCCACTCATTGGCCGCAGCTTGCATGAGCATCATGCGGGCCACCGCGCCACCGCGGCGCACATAGTCTTGTGAGGTTCGAATACCACGGCTGCCGCCGGTACTCATGTCGCCCCAAACACGCTTTCGTTTTAAATTTTGACCCGCGGTAGGCGACTCAGTGGTTATTTTGGACCAATCGCACTCCAACTCTTCAGCCACCAATTGCGCCAAGCCCGTGCGTGTGCCTTGCCCCATTTCGGAGCGAACCACGCGAACCACGCAAGTGTCGTCGGGCTTGACCACCACCCAAATACCAATCTCGGGCGTTGCCTCTGAGCTTTGGGCCAGCGCTTCTGAAGGAGACAACAAATTAAGTCCTAAAGCCAAGCCACCGCTGGCCATGGCCGAGGTTCCAACCATGAAACTGCGACGAGAAATTTGGACAGGAGCTGTTTGAATTTGATTCATGTTGTTTCTCCTTAAACTTTGATTTGTTGAACCAAAGCGGCCACTTCACCGCTGTCAGACTTGGCCAATTTTTTGGTGCCTGCCGCAACATGAATGGCTTCGCGAATGCGCTGATAAGTGCCACATCGACAGATGTTGGTCATGGCCACATCGATGTCTTTGTTGGTCGGCTTGGGATTGCGTTTGAGCAAAGCCACAGCCGCCATGATTTGACCCGACTGGCAGTATCCGCACTGGGGCACATCCACCTCGGCCCAAGCTTTTTGAACCGGATGGCTGCTGCTGTCTGAGAGGCCTTCAATGGTGGTAATTTTGCGGCCGGTCATGGCAGACCCAGGCACAGAACAAGAACGAACGGGCTGGCCATCCACATGCACGGTGCAAGCACCACACTGCGCAATGCCGCAACCAAATTTAGTCCCTGTGAGTCCGATGACTTCACGCAAAACCCATAACAAGGGCATTTCAGATTCGGCATCCACTTTTTGGACTTTGCCATTGACGTTTAAGGAATACATCGTAAATTTGCCTCCAATGATTAAATACCGTCTAAATAGGACTTGAACTTTTCTGCAACACGTTTTTTCAATTCAGGACTGGCGCACGCGACAGGCGGAAAATCTTTGAGCATTTCAAAGGGTCTGCATGCATCAATCACGGCACGTGAATTGGTGCTGGTGCCCTTGGGAATACGCGGATCCAATGGACCACTCCATGCTTTTCGAATGAACTCAATGTCTTCAACAGGATCGCAGCGCGTGCACATGGCCCACATCACATCAAACAAGTCCGTTGGATCGACATCTTCATCGACAACCACCACAAAACGGCCTAGATAAGAACCCGATTGACAATTGGCAGCCATCATGGCCGCTTGTTTGGAGTGGCCTGCATAGGCTTGCTTGATGGAGATGATGTTGAGCATGCGGGCAGCGCCTGCCTCATGGCACCACACCCCCTTCACCCCCGACAGGCCTGCTCGCTCTACCTCATCCCAAATCATGCCGGCCTTCATGACACATTTGGAGAATGAAAAATCAGATGGCGGCTTCAAGGGCGTCGCCATGGTCATGATGGGGTTATTGCGGTAATAAACCCGTTGGATTCGCACCACGGGTTGATTGCTTTTGCCACCCGCGTAATAGCCCGTGAATTCGCCGAAAGGGCCTTCTGGCAATGTTTCGCCGGGGTACATTTCGCCTTCCAACACAATTTCACTGTGCGCTGGCATGGGTAACTTGTGAACCTCACTCAAGACCACATCAAAAGGCAAACCGCGGTGCCCGCCTGAGTAATCAAACTCAGACAAACCAAAGCGCAATTCATTGCCACCGGCCAAGAACAGCATGGGGTCGTGGCCACAAGAGATGAGGACTGGACATGGCTTGCCCATTGCAAAGTATTTGTCGCGAATTTGACGTCCATGTTTGCCTGGCGAAGTCCAAAGACCCACTTTGTTTTTGTCGTGCGCCATGGCTCGATACGTGCCAATGTTGATCCAATCCAACTCAGGGTCGCGCATGATGACCAAATCATCGGTGCCAATGTAACGGCCACCATCTAACTCGTGCAGCAAGGGGATGGGGAACTTGAAAATATCAACATCTTCGTCTCGGTCTACGTTCTCCAAAATAGGGCCCGTTTCCACAACACGCGGTGGAATGGGTTCGTGTTTTTTCATGCGGTTGCGATAAGCCTGCACCACATCCATGGGACCACTTGGCACAGGAAAACCCAAAGTAAGGGCCAAACGTTTGGATGAATTGGTGCCGCCCGACAGCAAGCGATAGCCTGGCGGGTAACCTGGAATGTTGTCAAACAAAATGGCTTTAGGTTCGCCTTTGCGCGATGAATTGACAATCTCTGCCAAAGTGCCAACCTCTAAGTTCCAGTCTGCACCTGAAATGTGCAAAACCTCGTCGGCCTTCTCAGCGCGTTCAATCAATTCGCGCAGGTCAAGATGCGGCGCATCGTAATCATTCCAATTTTTGCTGAGATTGATGGGTTTGGATGAGGTATCAGGCATGAGGTACTTTCAATGAAAATTAATCTGCTTTAATTTGAGCGGCTTTGACCACAGGTGGCCAACGCTTTAACTCTGCCAACAATGTTTCTGACATGTGCTGAGGCGTTCCACCTCCAGCATCAATTCCCTGCTTTGCAAGATTGGCCACAACGTCGGCTGATTTCAATACCGCATTGACCTCTTGGTTCAAACTCTGAACCACCTGCAAGGGTGTGCCCTTGGGTGCCATCAAGCCATACCAAATGTCGACTTGAACCTTTGGCAATCCCGTCTCTTTGAAAGTGGGTACTTGGGGCATTTGCGAAATACGCTCAGCCGATAGCACGCCTAGCATTTTTAACTTACCAGCTTTCACCAAAGGCATCACGGTATGCACAGGTGCAATCATGGCAGACACATGGCCTGCTGCAACATCATTGACAGCACCTGCTGAGCCTTTGAAAGGTACGTGAAACAAATTCAAATTGGCTTCGTACTTCAGCAATTCCATGGCCAAGTGCTGGGGCGTGCCATTGCCTGGGGAAGCATAGTTAACACCTTGCGTGCTTGTTTTCGCCATTTGCAAAAAATCAGCCAAGCTGTTCACATTGGAATTGGAGGGCACCACCAAACAAAGGGTGCCAGTTCCCAATAAGGCCACGGGCACAAAGTCTTTGACGGTGTCAAAAGGTAAATTGGGATTGACAGCAGCATTGGTGGCAAAGGTCGTTCCAACAACCAATAAAGTCGAGCCATCGGGCTTGGCTCTGGTCACTTGCTCTGCAGCAATGTTGCCGCTGGCACCCGCTTTGTTTTCCACCACTGTGGTGTAGTTGCCCTTGATAGAAAATTGCTGGCTCAAGGTTCTTGCAAGGATGTCCAATCCGGTGCCAGGGGAAGCAGAGACGATGAGGCTTAAATTGGCAGGCGCAGCCTGAGTGACACCTGTTCCTAAAATGACGGTTGAGGCCAAAGTCAAAAACAACCGAATCAGAGATTCTTGCACCTTCATTTTTACCTTCATTCAGACTTGTTAAGGACAGGTCAATTGTCAAGGATACTGATAATTTCAGTGCCCGATAAGGCTTAAGGGCTTTCGCTTACTGGAGTTTTTCTCACGCAAAGTTTTCGGTATCCACTTCGGAATTGGACTGTGCGCTGTATCGGTTGCCTTGAACGGTTTTTTCGTTGATGAGGGCGTCCAGCTTTGCAATGAGCTCGGGACTGAGTTTCACATTGGCAGCCCCTGCGTCGTCTTTCAAATGAGGCACGCTGGTCGTGCCTGGAATGGGAATGATGTGTGTGTCCTTGTGCAGTAGCCACGCCAGGGCCAACTGAGCAGGCGAGCATCCTGCCTCTTGTGCCAAACTCAGGTACGGTGCAAACAACTTGAAATTGGCAGCATAGTTCTCAGGCGTGAAACGCGGCATGCCTTTTCGGATGTCTTTGGCATCAAAGGCATTCAGATCCAGTTCGCCACACAAAAAACCACGCGCCACAGGACTGAAGGCCACAAAAGCAGCGCCTAATTCTTTGCAAGCTTGAATCACCGCAATTTCTGGGTTCCGCGTCCACAGCGAGTATTCGGTTTGAACCGCTGCGATGGGATGAACGGCATGTGCTTTGCGCAAGGTGCTGGCTGAAACCTCCGACAAACCAATGCTTTGGATTTTGCCTTGACGCACCAAATCGCTGAGTGCACCCACGCTGTCCTCAATCGGTACTTTTTTATCCCAGCGGTGCAGGTAGTACAAGTCGATGACATCGGTTTGTAAACGCTTCAAGGCGTCTTCACAAGTTTTGCGAATGGTCTCGGCTCGACCGTCAATCACACGAACCAATTTGCCATCGCCATTCACATCCACACCTGTCATGCCGCACTTGCTGGCCAAGGTGAACTTTTGACGATGCGACTTAAGCACTTTACCGACCAAGGTTTCGTTGGTACTGAAACCATAAAGTGCCGCAGTGTCAAAAAACGTGATGCCAGCATCCAAGGCTGTGAGCAAGACCCTTTCGGCTTGTGCTTCTGGAATGGGGGCACCATAGGCATGGCTTAAGTTCATGCAACCCAAACCGATTTCACTGACTTGGAATTGACCTATTTGTCTGTTTTTCATGTGTAAATTTGAAGGATTGATTGAACCTGTTTTGGGAATGTGACGTCATGCTGCAAGACGTCTTGGTGCAAACGCTGCAAAAATCACGAACTGAGTTGTTGCTCCAAGCTGTGAAGGACCTTGTAGCAAGGCAGCACTTGCGCCACACTAGAGTTAGGCTCGCGGCCTTCTTGGATGGCTGCAAAGAACTCTCGGTCTTGCAACTCAATGCCATTCATTGACACATCCACTTTGGACACGTCAATTTGCTCTTCTTTGCCCGTGTACAAATCATCGTAGCGAGCCAGGTAAGTGCCCGTATCACCGATGTAACGAAAGTACGTGCCCAAAGGACCATCGTTGTTGAATGACAAACTCAAAGTACAAATGGCGCCATTGGCCGCTTGCAATTGAATGCTCATGTCCATGGCAATGCCCAACGCGGGATGGATGGGGCCTTGCACTGCATTGGCTTTCACAATGGGGCTGCCGGCTTGGTAGGCAAACAAATCAACCGTATGCGCAGCATGGTGCCAAAGCAAGTGATCGGTCCAACTGCGTGCTTGACCCAAGGCATTCATGTTGGTGCGGCGGAAGAAATAGGTTTGCACATCCATTTGTTGGATGTTGAATTCGCCAGCCTTGATTTTGTGATTCACCCATTGGTGGCTAGGGTTGAATCGGCGTGTGTGACCGCACATGGCCACCTTGCCTGATTCTTTGGCCAAGCGAACTACTTCTTCGGCGTCTTTCCAGCTGTCTGCCAAAGGAATTTCAACCTGTACATGCTTGCCCGCTTTCAAACAAGCAATCGATTGTGACGCGTGCATTTGCGTGGGGGTGCACAAAATCACGGCATCGACCTCGGGCAGCGCCAAACTGTCGGTCAAGTCTGTAGTCACATGGCCAATGCCATATTTGTCGGCGACTTCTTTGGTTTTGTTGAATTCGCGGCCAATCAGTGACACCACTTCAACGCCATCGATGTTCTTGATGCCATCCAAGTGCTTGATACCGAAAGCGCCAGCACCTGCTAAGGCAACTTTGATTGTTTTAGACATTTGATTTTCCTCAGTGCAAATTTAATTTTCTAAGATGACATGACCCACTGCCGTGTTGGAAGCGGGCACATGGTAAAAGCGTTTTTTAAGGGTGGGCGCTTTGCCACCGGCCACGTCGTTCATGGCGCCACGGGCAATGAGCCACATGACCAATTCAATGCCCTCACTGCCAGCTTCACGAACAT
>CANFJC010000127.1 GCA_947447245.1 Comamonadaceae bacterium | reverse complement strand
TTCAAGAGTCCAGAAGTGCTGATCGAAGCATGCTTGGCTTGCCTCTCTTTCTATTTATTTTTAGCGCACATCTTGACGTTTTCAAATCCATTCATAGAACCGAGTCTGTTCAAGGATCGAAACTTCAGTTTGGGTCTGGTGTTCATTTTTGTGGTGGGCATCATATTGCTCGCGACCATGGCCTTGCTGCCACCTTTTATGCAAGGCTTGATGGGCTATCCCATCATTGACATTGGCTTTTTGTTGGCGCCCCGAGGTGTTGGCACCATGCTGGCCATGGTGATTGTGGGTAAATATTCAAATCGGCTAGATGGCCGATACCTCATTGCCACCGGATTGTTGTTAACAGCGCTGTCGCTCTACATGATGACGGGATTTACTTCGGAAATTGCAGGTTCTGCCATTGTGCTGACGGGTGTGATCCAAGGATTCGGCCTCGGGTTCATCTTTCCACCGCTTACCACCATTACTTTCACGACACTTGAGCCACGTTTCAGAAATGAGGGCACCGCCTTGTTCAGCCTCATGCGCAACCTTGGCAGCAGCATTGGCATTTCCATCGTCATTGCATATCTGGTAGAAAAAACACAAACCAATCATTCGATCTTTGCCGATCAGATTCATATTTTCAGCCAACCCTTGCAACAAGCTATTCAAAGCAAACTGATCGATGTGCAGTCGCCTGAGGGTTTGGCTTTGATCAATGCCTTTGTGACCAAAGAAGCCGCTACCTTGGCCTATTTGCAAGACTTCCGATTGATGATGTGGATCTCACTTGCTGCACTGCCTCTTATTTTGCTGTTGCGCAAACCTGCTCTCATTTCTTCCACAAAATAGCACGTCCCTTCAGGTCCCACAAAGCGCTTTTAAAAAAATCCGTGTGATTCAGCCAATTGCCCACCCGCTTTCACAGCAATCGCGCAATATTTGAATTCTGGAATTTTGCCAAACGGGTCAAGCGCTGCATTGGTCATGAAGTTTGCTGCTGCTTCGTAATACGCAAAAGGCACAAACACCGCACCTGTTGGTGTGCCGTCGTCACGACGTACCTTCAAACAAACTTCGCCCCTCCTTGAGGCCAGCGTGATGACGTCGCCTTCATTCAGACCCAGCTCTAACAAATCGGGGCCACACATAGAAGCTGTGGCTTCTGGCTCGATGGCATCTAGGACCGTGGCGCGGCGCGTCATACTGCCGGTATGCCAATGTTCAAGTTGCCTGCCAGTGATGAGCACGAAGGGGTAATTTGAATCAGGACGTTCGTTGGCTGGAATGATGTCTGCGGGCACCAAATTCACCCGACCGTCATGGGTTGCAAAGTAATCTTTGAACACAGTAGGCTCACCTGGATCTTCTTCGGTCAGACAAGGGTAAGTGACGCTAGAGTCGCGCTCTAATCGATCCCAAGAAATGCCACTGATCACTTCGTGCATGGCTTGGCGCATTTCTTCATACACTTGGGCTACGCCATGGTGTTCACCGGCATACTGCCAATTCAAGCCCATGCCTTGGGCCATTTGCTGAATGATCCACAAATCTGCTTTGGCTTGGCCAGGCGCTTGCACAGCCTGACGTCCCATTTGCACCATCCGGTCGGTGTTGGTCACTGTGCCGGTTTTTTCAGGCCATGCGCTAGCAGGCAAAACAACATCCGCCAACCACGCTGTCTCGGTCATGAAAATATCTTGAACCACCAAGTGCTCTAAAGACGCCAAGGCGTGACGCGCATGGTTCAAATCGGGGTCGCTCATGGCAGGGTTCTCGCCCATGATGTACATGCCGCGCACCTTGTGTGGATCGGTGTCATTGGCCAAGGCCTTGTGCATGATTTCAACGACCGTGTAGCCAGGTTGATTGTCAAGCGGGGTGTTCCAAAACTTTTCAAACCAGTCGTGTGCCTCAGCATTGCTAACCCGCTGATAGTTGGGGTACATCATTGGGATGAGTCCGGCATCGCTGGCACCCTGCACATTGTTTTGACCGCGCAATGGATGCAGACCAGAACCAGGCTTGCCAATTTGACCTGTGACGGTGACCAATGCAATCAGGCAACGCGCGTTGTCAGTGCCGTGAATGTGCTGGCTTACGCCCATGCCCCAGAGAATCATGGCGGCTTTGCTGGTGGCAAATTCGCGCGCTACTTCGCGCAGTGTTTCTGCTGGAATACCGCAAATGGGCGACATGGCCTCAGGGCTATAGCCTTGGATGTTTTGCTTCAGCGCTTCGTAGTTGTTGGCGCGCGATTGAATGAAGTCTTGGTCTACCAAGCCTTCTTCAATGATGGTGTAGATCAAGGCATTGAGCATGGCCACATCGGTGTCGGCCTTGAATTGCAAAGTTCGCCAAGCATGCTTGCCAATGTCGGTGACACGCGGATCTGCCAAGACAATTTTGGCGCCTCGTTTGGCTGCGTTTTTCATCCAAGTGGCAGCCACAGGGTGATTGGCCGTGGGGTTGGCACCGATGACAAAAATGAGGCCTGCATGTTCAACGTCGTTGACCTGATTGCTGACCGCTGCCGAGCCCACACCTTCTAACAAAGCCGACACACTGGAGGCATGGCACAAGCGCGTGCAATGGTCGACGTTGTTAGAGCCAAAACCTGTGCGAACCAGTTTTTGAAACAGGTAAGCTTCTTCGTTGCTGCCTTTGGCTGAACCAAAACCTGCCAAAGATTTGGGGCCAAAGGCATCGCGCAATTGCTGCAACTTACCAGCCCCCATGGCCAAGGCTTCTTCCCATGTGGCTTCTCTGAAAACAGAAGACCAATCGGCAGCCTTGCGATTGAGTTCTTGAATCAAGGCAGGATCTTTGGGCACGTCCGGTTTTCGAATCAGAGGCCTTGTGAGTCTTTGTGGGTGCTCAATGTAATCAAACCCAAAACGGCCTTTGACACACAAACGGTTGTGATTGGCCGGCCCATCGCGCCCTTCCACACTCATTATTTGGTTGTCTTTGATGTTGTAGGTGAGCAAACACCCCACACCGCAGAAGGGGCAAACTGAGTCTACTTTTTGATCGACCACTTGCGATCCAACTTGCGACTTGGGCATGAGGGCACCCGTCGGACAAGCCTGCACACATTCGCCACAAGCGACGCAGGTGCTGTTGCCCATGTCGTCTTGCAAATCGAAAACAATTTGGCTCCTTGAGCCGCGGTGGGCGTACCCAATGACGTCGTTCACTTGCTCGTCGCGACAAGCCTTCACACAACGCTTGCATTGAATACAGGCATCCAGATTGACGGCCATGGCTGGATGCGACACATCAGATGATGGTTGCTGACGCCGCAAGGCCTGCAACTCTGGGCGAACTGCTACACCCAGTTTGTGAGCCCAATCGCTCAATTCACCGTGCTGCCCATCGCTTGTCCATTTGTAGCCTTGGTCAGGCATGTCTGACAGCAGCAACTCAAGCACCATTTTTTGGCTTTGCTTGGCGCGCAGGCTGTCGGCCAAAACCTCCAAGCCCGGCGTGACGTTTCTGCAGCAACTGGGCGCCAGCGTTCTTTCGCCTTTAATTTCGACCACACACGCACGGCAATTGCCGTCTGCTCGCAAACCTTCTTTGTAGCAAAGGTGGGGAATATGGATGCCATGGCGCTTGGCCGCATTGAGGATGGACTCGCCTTCAAAGCCCACCACCGTTTGATCGTTCAGCTTGAACTCGACGCTGGCAGGCACCAGCAATTCTTGAGACACAGGTGCATTCATTTAAATGACCTCGTGCGGAAAATACTTCTGAACAGAGCGAACAGGATTGGGGGCCGCTTGTCCCAAACCACAAATGGAGGCATCAAGCATGACTTGGTTCAAGTCTTCTAGGGTGGCGCTGTCCCAAACTGGCGCCTGCATCAGTTTAGCCGCCTTTTCAGTGCCCACTCGGCAGGGCGTGCACTGTCCACAACTTTCGTGTGCAAAGAAATTCATCATGTTGAACGCAGCATGTCGGGCTGAGTCTTGATGGCCCAACACAATGACAGCGGCAGATCCAATGAAACACCCATAGGGCTGCAAGGTGTCAAAGTCTAGCGGAATGTCTTTGAGGGATGCCGGCAAAATGCCGCCCGAAGCGCCACCTGGCAAGTAGGCGTAAAGCTCGTGGCCGTCTTGCATGCCACCGCAATACTCTTCGATGAGTTCGGCGACCGTGATACCGGCTGGCGCCAATTTAACGCCTGGCTTTTTGACACGGCCACTGACGCTGAAGCTTCGCAAGCCTTTGCGGTCATGACGTCCAAAACTCGAAAACCACTCAGGACCTTTTTGCACAATGTCTCGCACCCAATAGAGGGTTTCAAAGTTGTGCTCTAGGGTAGGTCTGCCAAACAAGCCCACTTCGGCGATGTAAGGTGGCCGCTTGCGCGGCTCTCCCCGTTTGCCTTCAATGCTCTCAATCATGGCCGACTCTTCACCGCAGATGTAAGCGCCAGCACCACGGCGCAGTTCAATTTTTGGCAAGCGTGAAGGCGGATTGAGTTTCAGTTTTTGCAACTCAGCTTCCAAGACCTGACGGCAGCCATGGTACTCATCGCGCAAATAAATGTAGATGGCGTCAATGCCCACCACATGGGCTGCAACCAACATGCCCTCTAAAAACCGATGCGGGTCGCGCTCTAAATATGTTCTGTCCTTGAACGTACCGGGCTCGCCTTCGTCAATGTTCACGGCCATCAATCGCGGCGCTGCTTGTTCACTCACAATGCGCCACTTGCGTCCTGCTGGAAATCCTGCACCACCCAATCCTCGCAAGCCAGAATCTTCCATGGCTTTCAAGACAGCTTCGGTTTGATGCGTGCCGCTGGCAAGGCCTTGAAGCAAGGCATAACCGCCATCGGCCTTGTAGGCATTCAAATCGATGTAGTCAGGTACAACTGCATGAATGGCCTCTGCCTGAACTGAGGCCATCACTTTTTCAACACTTGCATACCCGATTTCATGTTGATGCACCACGGCCACGGGTGCTTGCTCGCATCGACCCACGCAGGGTGCTGAGACCACTTTGACTTTGCTGGTGCCCAGCGCTGACTGCAGCTTGGTCAGCAGTGTTGCTGCGCCAGCCATGTCGCAACTCAGGCCATCGCATACACGCACTGAGAACTGCGGCGCTTGCTCACCCTCTGGAATGATTTCAAAGTGATGGTAGAACGTAGCCACTTCATACACCTCAGCCATCGCGGTGTTCATCAGCTTGGCCAAGGCCACCAAGTGACGCTCGTGCAGGCCGCGGTAGGTATCGTTGATGGTGTGCAAGTGCTCAATGAGCAAGTCGCGCCGCTGCCTCAAGGCTTCAGAATCAAGCAACAGCAAAGCTCGCACTTCTTGCAAAGAAGTTTGATCGGCCTGACGCCCTTTGAGTTGGCTCTTTTGACGGATTTTCAAAGCCATGTCTTCTACACTGGCAAAAGCCACGACAGACTGTGAGTTGGATTTTTGAATTGACATGCGAATGCGATTTTAGAGGGCCTTTCTCGTTTTGCGTACTGGCTGTCCTTATTTGCTGTCTGGCTACTTTATAAAGCCAATATTAGGACTACAGTCTGCCCATCCCATTGGAGTTGCACATGGAAAATTTTCGGAACGCCCTTTTTGTGCCGCACGGCGCCCCTACTTTTGCTTTGGACGCTGGTGCAGCGGGCAAAGCCATGAGCGAATTGGCCAGTCTTTACGCAAAGCCCCGCGCCATCATCGTGGTGAGCCCTCACTGGGACACAGCCGTCCCCACAGTCAGTACGGCATCGGAGCTTGAAACCATTTACGATTTTTACGGCTTTCCGCAAGAGTTGTACCGCATCAAATATCCGGCCACAGGCTACCCTGAAGGCGCACAAGAAGTGGTGAAAGCACTGCAAAAACGTTTTAGCCAAGTAGCCACCGATCCCACACGCGGCCTAGACCATGGTGCATGGACACCTCTGCGGCAAATGTTTCCAAATGCCGACATCCCCATCATTGCAGTGTCCATCCAAAGCCATGCCGGTACAGCGCATGCGCTGGCCATGGGTGAAGCGCTTGAAGAACTCACCCACCAAGGTTACTTGGTGATTGGCTCTGGCAACATCACGCACAACTTGGGCGACTATCGCCTAGCAGCCTTGCAAGGCGGCCAAACGCCAGACTATGTTCAAACCTTTGCCGACTGGGTGGAAGTGCAAATGCTGGGCAAACACTTGCAGCAATTGATGGATTACCGCCAGCACTCCAAAGAAGGCGTTCGCTCACACCCTGCAGAAGACCATCTGCTGCCCTTGTTTGTGGCCATCGGCGCTGCAGGCAAAGACGCCAGCGCCAAGGCCTTCTACCGTGGCATCACAAGTTATGTGATTGCCATGGACGGCTATACATTTACCTAAAGGCAGCAGCTCTTCAGGCGTGCTTGTCGATGTGCATTGGGTCATGGCCACTCATCAGCCATGTCAACAGCTCTTTCACTGAACGAATGTTGACGCCAAAAGGCAGCACCCCGGCACCTCTGAAATACAAACCTTTTTGCACATCACCCGTGAGGGCATGGCCCAGTTGCTGATCGATGCAAAACTGCCCCATCTTGGCATGGCCATCCCGCAGACCACAGTGTTGCAAACAGTCAAACGACATGTTGCACTTTTTTTTCACATGGGCACGGTCTTGCAATTTGGATTCAATTCGAATGTATTTTTCCAGCCAAGGTGTTTTGACAGCTCTGGCAGGCAAGCCTGCCACACTGATGAATTCGTGCAAGTCTTCGGGCTTGGCATGCGCCAAAATTTCTTTGAAGGCCAAGGGGGCATCACACTCTTGCGTCACCGCAAATGCGGTGCCCAACTGAACGGCAGATGCACCAAGCCCCTGCAATCTAAGGATGTCTTCACGGCATGAAATACCACCCGCTGCAATCAACGGAATTTTTCCTTCCAGCCCTGCTGTTTTGAAAAATTCAAGGATGGCAGGAATGGCCACTTCAAAATTGAACCGCGGGTCATTCAGATCTTCAATGTTGGCAGCGCCCAAATGGCCACCGGCCAACTTAGGATGCTCAATGACGATGGCCGAGGGCAATCGCCCTTTCTTCTCCCATTTGCGAACGACCAACTGCACGCCTCTGGCATCCGACAAAATAGGAATGAGGGCTGTGTTGGGAAAGTCTTTGGCCAACTCAGGTAAATCCAAAGGCAAGCCAGCCCCTACCACGATGGCGTCGGCGCCCGAAGCCAATGATTGCGCGACATAGCCCGGATATTGATTCAAGGCCTTCATGATATTGACCGCAATCAGGCCTCTGCCATTGGAAAGAACTCGCGCTTTTTTAATTTCTCGGTCCAAGGCAATTAAATTGGCAGATTCAATTTGCTGCCGAGCATCAGCTTCTTTGTCCAACTTACCCGTCTTCGCCATCAGGTCTGGGTGAAGCCGACGCAAATCAACCGAAGAAATGGTGCCTACTGCCCCTAGATTTGCCACAGCGCCAGCCAAGCCCCCAGCCGACACCCCTACCCCCATGCCCCCTTGTACAACAGGCAACAAAGTTCTCCCTTGAAGCTGCAACATG
>CANFJC010000126.1 GCA_947447245.1 Comamonadaceae bacterium | reverse complement strand
GGTGCCTTGTCACGAAATTTTGGCCAAGGCCAAAGAAGAAAATGCCGACATCATTGGCTTGTCCGGGCTCATCACCCCCAGCTTGGAAGAGATGCAGTATGTGGCCAGTGAAATGCAAAAAGATACGCACTTTCGCTTGCGCAAAATGCCCTTGCTGATTGGCGGTGCCACCACCAGCCGTGTGCACACCGCCGTCAAAATTGCACCGCACTACGAAGGCCCCGTGGTCTATGTGCCCGATGCTTCACGCAGCGTGAGCGTGGCGCAGGGTTTGTTGTCTGACCACGCCGCCACTTACATTGATGAACTGAACGCAGACTACGCCAAAGTGCGTGAGATGCATGCCAACAAAAAGCAAACGCCCATGTGGCCCTTGGCCAAAGCGCGCGGCAATAAAACGGCAATAGACTGGGCCGCATTCAAATCACCCACGCCCAAATTCATTGGCCGCCGAGTCTTCAAGAATTTTGATCTGGCCGAACTGGCGCGCTACATCGATTGGGGCCCCTTCTTTCAAACTTGGGATTTGGCGGGACCCTACCCCGCCATTTTGAAAGACGAAGTGGTGGGCGTTGAGGCGCAAAAAGTGTTCAACGATGCACAAAAGATGCTGCAAAAAATCATTGAAGGCCGATGGATCACGGCACATGGTGTGATGGGCTTGTACCCTGCCAACAGCGTGAACCACGATGACATTGCCTTATACGCCAATGAGGCGCGTGAAACACCTGTGCTCACTTGGCATGGCCTGCGCCAGCAGACTGAAAAGCAAGTCGGCAAACCCAGCCGATGCTTGGCCGATTTCGTGGCACCCCGCTTGGATGCTCAAGCAAATCCAACGCAACTCAAAGACTACGTGGGTGTCTTTGCCGTCACAGCAGGCATCGGTGTTGAAAAACGCGAGCAAGCGTTTGAAGCGGCGCACGACGACTACAGCGCCATCATGCTCAAGGCCTTGGCCGACAGATTTGCGGAAGCCTTTGCGGAATGCCTGCACGAGCGTGTGCGCAAAGATTTGTGGGGCTATGCCGCGCAAGAAAATTGCTCAATTGAAGAGTTGGTTGCAGAAAAATACCAAGGCATTCGCCCTGCACCAGGCTACCCGGCATGCCCCGACCATTCCGTGAAAAAGCAAATATTCGATCTCTTGCAGTGTGAGGACATTGGCATGAGCCTCACGTCTAGTTTGGCCATGACGCCAGCAGCCAGCGTCTCAGGCTTTTACCTCAGCCATCCCGAGAGTCAATACTTCAATGTGGGCAAAGTGGGCGAAGACCAAGTGCATGATTTGGCCAAGCGCCAGAATTTAAAAGTGACTGATATTCAGCGTTTGTTGGCGCCCAATTTGTAAGCACTGATTTGCGCCCACCACAAACACGCAACGCCCAAAACGCCAGCCACCAAAAGCCAGCGCAAGCCGTATGTGTAGCCAACCTCGGGCGTCCACATCAAACCCAAAGCAAAGGGCGCGACCGCGCGGCCCAAGGCCAGTGGCACACCCAGCACACCATTGAGTTGACCCACATGCTCGCGGCTGACATATTGGGCCATGGCGGTGCCTTTCACAATGGTGTTCAGGCCATTGCCTAAGCCATAGAAGGTGACAAACATCAAGGCTGCCCAAGGCTCTAAACCACCGGCCACCAAAAACACCAAGCCCAAAGGAACCAGAC
The DNA here is from genome assembly GCA_947447245.1 of Comamonadaceae bacterium. Taxonomy (GTDB): domain Bacteria; phylum Pseudomonadota; class Gammaproteobacteria; order Burkholderiales; family Burkholderiaceae_C; genus Limnohabitans_A. The sequence continues at coordinate 5,876 of CANFJC010000126.1, read as the reverse complement.
AAGGTATCCATTTGTTGGCGGCATGAACATCCAAATGTTTTTCAAACACAAACAATAAAAAACGGCCTAACACTTGAATAGCGCCAATGGAGGCCGGAATGGCAATGACCCATGCGGGTGACAAATGAGCTTCTTCCAGCAAACTCACCATGTGAGCAGGCAAGGCTGAACTCACAAGCGCCGTCATCAACATGAAGCCCGCCAGCAACCAAAATGGCGCGCGTTTGAAGTGAAGCTTGATGGAATCAGATGGCGCCTGTGGGGGTTTTAACTCTGCTGTGTCCGGCGACGCGATTGCATTTTCAGCATCAGGTTTTACATGCATTTTTTTCTGGGCGCCGCGCAACAAGCAAGCGTGCAAGGGCCAACAGATCAGCCATTGAAACAGCGCCAAAACCCACAAGGCATGTCGCCAACCCAAAGATTGAATCAACCAAGAAGAAAGTGGAATGAACACCGTACTGGCCAGCCCGCCTAAAAACGTCATGATGATGATGGCCCGCCTGAAGTCGTTTGGAAACCTGCGGGTGACGATGGCAAACACAGGGGCATACAGTGTGGCCGACATGCCTAAACCCAATGCCAGCCATACGCCATAAAAACCAGCCAAGGAGTCAATGAAGCTGTGGGCAAACAAACAAGCGCCCACCCAAACAGAGCCGCATGTCATCACGCGACGCTCATGGCCTCTATCAATCAGTCGACCAATCGGATACGCCATGAGGCCATCGGCCAACAAGGCTAAACTAAACCCCAAGGAGGCCTCAGCACGGCTGAAACCTAACTCCCGCTCGACAGGCCCCATGACCAAAGAGAAGGTGTAGAACACACTTCCCCATGTAATGAGTTGCGCCCAAGACAGCCAAACCGCGAAAGGGCCGAGTGCGGGGGCCTGGGTGTTGATTCGGGTGAGGTCCCAATAGGGCCGGTATCTGCGCATGGCCACATTATCAATGCCCTGCAACAGGCCTTCTGTATTGCACGGCCTCGGCGATGTGCGCCGTTTCGATGTTGGCACTTTGGGCCAGATCAGCAATGGTTCTGGCAATTTTTAAAACGCGGTGTGAGCTTCGGCCGCTCCATCCAAAATGCGTTGCAACTTGCGTCATGTAAGCCAAAGCGTCCACTCCCAAGGCGGCATGTTTGTCCAAGCTGGCACTGCTCAAAGCATGGTTGCTGCAGCCTTGTCTTTGGGTTGCTAATAAGCGTGCGTGATGGCATCGCTTTTGAATCAAGGCCGTGCTTTCGCCAGCGGGCGCGTTAATGAGCATGGCAGCGCTCTGGCCAGGAACCTCGATGTGCAAATCAATGCGGTCTAACAGGGGGCCACTGACTTTGCTGCTGTAGCGGTGCACTTGATCTGGCGTGCAGCGACACACAGGGCCTTTTTGGCCAGGACTTCTGACTTGCCCTGCATAGCCACAGGGGCAAGGGTTCATGGCGGCAATCAATTGAAAGCGCGCTGGAAACTCAGCGCTCTGTGCGGAGCGAGAGATGGTGACGCAACCTGACTCCAAGGGCTCGCGCAATGCCTACAAAGCCGCGCGGGGAAACTCTGGCAGCTCGTCTAAAAATAAAACGCCATGGTGTGCCAAGGAAATTTCACCAGGCCGAGGTGGCGAGCCGCCGCCCACCAAGGCCACGGCACTGGCAGAGTGATGCGGCTGGCGTGTTGACCTCACCAACCACTGTGACAATTGAAAGCGCCCAGCCAAGCTGGCCACAGATGCGGCCTCTAAAGCTTCTGGCACGCTCAGCGGCGGTAAAAGACCAGCAAATCTGAGCGCCAACATGGATTTGCCCGAACCGGGCGGCCCCACCATCAAAAGGCTGTGACCGCCAGCCGCCGCAATTTCAAGCGCACGTTTGGCACCAGCTTGGCCTTTCACATCGGCCAAGTCTGGGTAGGCCGTGTCTTCATGCCACAGCTGACTTGGGATGTGTTTCATTTGCGCCCAGCCATCAGGGTTGTTGGGTGATGGCGCCGCAGCCGATGCGCCTGTCAAAGAAAACTGATCGGCCACATCCCGCAAATGGCTGGCTCTGTAGACCTTCGCATCGGGTACCAAAGCGGCTTCTTCGGCACTTACGGGTGGCAAGACCAAGGCGTGTGCTTTGACTTGTTGGTGCAAAGCCAAGCCCATGACCAGAGCGCCTCGAACCGGTCGCAAGGCCCCCGACAAGGACAGCTCTCCAGCAAACTCGAAGTCTTTCAAGCGTGTGCCATCAATTTGACCGCTGGCCGCCAAGATGCCTAAGGCAATCGGCAAATCGAAGCGGCCAGAGTCTTTGGGCAAGTCGGCGGGCGCCAAGTTAACCGTGATGCGCTGGTTGCTGGGGAACTCAAAACCAGAGTTTTGAAGCGCGGACCGAACGCGCTCTCTGGCCTCTTTCACTTCGACATCTGCCAAGCCGACCAAGGTAAAACTGGGCAAACCATTGGCCAGATGCACCTCGACCGTGACGGAAGGTGCTTGAAGACCCAGCAAAGCCCGGCTTTGCACCAAAGATAAACGCATACTTGCTCCGCGCACCAAATGGGTGCAATATCTGTCAGACTTTTTATAACTCAGACCTAGGGGGGTGCAATTGGCATTGGAACACCTGTACCGCAAAAAAACCGTTTCAGAGTGATGGCAATCACTTGCACTGATGCAGTGCAACATTGGCATGCTAAATGCTTAAAACACCCGTCTCATACTCATTAAATAGGAGCTTCTCATGAAAAAAATCGCAACCCCCTTGATGTTGGCCATGTCTTTGGCCATGGCTGGCAATGCATTTGCACAAGCAGCGCCCGCAGAACCAGAATCCACTTTGTCTTTCAATGCCGGTGGTGTGAACGAATACCGCTACCGCGGCATTTCACAAAGCCGTCTCGACCCTGCATTGCAAGGTGGTGCTGATTACGCTGATAAGAGCGGCGCCTATGTGGGCGTTTGGGGCTCTAGCATCAAGTGGATCAAAGACGCTGGCGGTAAGGCCAATGCCGAAGTTGATTACTACGGCGGCTACAAATTCACCGTGGGTGACGTGGGCTATGACATTGGCTTCCTGCACTATGACTATTCTGGCAATGCTCTCAAGCCTAGCGCCAATACCAATGAGCTGTACGGCGCCATCACCATGGGCCCAACCACTTTGAAGTATTCACAAAGCACGGGCAATTTGTTCGGCTTTGCCAACAGCAAGGGCAGCACTTATGTTGACCTCACGGCCACATTCGACTTGGGCGATGGCTATTCATTTGCACCCCATCTGGGTTACCAAAATGTGAAAGGTGCTGGTAACGGCATTTACTCTTACACAGATGCTGCGCTGACATTGGGCAAAGACTTGGGCAATGGTTTGGCTGCATCTGCAGCCATCATTGGCACCAACGCCAAAACAGGCTCGTATGTCAGTCCTGCGGGCAAACAACTGGGCAAATCAGGCTTGGTTGTCGGTCTGAAATACAGCTTCTAATTTTTTTAGCATTACCAAGGAACCATCATGAAACTGGTGACTGCCATCATTAAACCCTTCAAGCTCGATGAAGTGCGTGAAGCACTTTCAGCCATCGGCGTCCAAGGCATTACTGTGACCGAAGTCAAAGGCTTTGGTCGTCAAAAAGGACACACCGAGTTGTATCGGGGTGCTGAGTACGTGGTTGATTTCTTACCGAAGGTCAAGATTGAAGCTGCGGTGTCAAGCGATCAAGTTGAGCGAGTCATCGAAGCGATTGAAGCCGGTGCACGCACTGGCAAGATCGGCGACGGCAAAGTGTTTGTTTACGACTTGGAACAAGTTGTCCGCATTCGTACCGGTGAAACTGGGGCTGAAGCCCTTTGATGTCCCAGAAAGAGAGATCAGAATGAAAAAACTATTTGCCTCCCTCGCGTTGGGATTGACCCTGTGTTTTGGCGGTACTGCCTTTGCACAAACCGCACCCGCAGCTGAAGCCAAAGTAGAAGCCAAGGCTGAAGCAAAAGCTGAAGCTGCCGCACCCGCCACGGCCCCAGCTGCTGCGCCCGCTGCAGCTGAAGCCGCTCCCGCCCTTGTTCCCAACAAAGGCGACACCGCTTGGATGATGGTTTCCACCATCTTGGTCATCATGATGGTGGTGCCAGGCTTGGCCTTGTTCTACGGCGGCTTGGTTCGCAGCAAGAACATGTTGTCTGTCCTGATGCAAGTGATGGTGACCTTCTCCTTGGTCACGGTCCTGTGGTTCATCTATGGATACAGCTTGGCATTCACCGAAGGCAACGCCTACATTGGTGGACTTGACCGCTTGTTCATGAACGGCATTTGGGACAACGCAGCGGGCACCTTCGCCAATGCAGCGACTTTCAGCAAAGGCGTGGTCATTCCTGAAATTACCTTTGCAGGTTTCCAGGCTACTTTCGCTGGCATCACTTGTGCCTTGATCGTGGGTGCATTTGCAGAGCGCATCAAGTTCTCCGCAGTTTTGATCTTCATGACTTTGTGGTTCACTTTCAGCTACTTGCCCATCGCTCACATGGTTTGGTTCTGGATGGGTCCTGACGCCTACACAGCCAAAGAAGTTGTGGACGAAATGAATGGCAAAGCCGGCATGATCTGGCAGTGGGGCGCCCTTGACTTCGCTGGCGGTACTGTGGTTCACATCAACGCTGCGGTAGCTGGTTTGGTTGGCGCCTTCATGATTGGCAAGCGAATTGGTTATGGCCGTGAAGCCATGGCGCCCCACTCTTTGACATTGACCATGGTCGGTGCGTCATTGTTGTGGGTGGGCTGGTTTGGTTTCAATGCGGGCTCTGCTTTGGAAGCCAACGGTTTTGCAGCACTTGCTTTTGTTAACACCTTGTTGGCTACAGCCGCAGCCGTGTTGGCATGGTGTGTGGGTGAAGCCCTGATGCGCGGCAAAGCTTCTATGTTAGGCGCAGCATCGGGTGCTGTGGCTGGTTTGGTGGCCATCACGCCAGCAGCCGGTAACGTGGGTATCGGTGGCGCCTTGGTCATTGGTATCGTTGCTGGCTTTGCATGCTTGTGGGGCGTCAATGGCCTGAAGAAAATGCTGGGCGCAGACGATACATTGGACGTCTTCGGCGTGCACGGTGTGGGCGGTATTGTGGGCGCTTTGCTCACAGGCGTGTTCAATTCACCCGCCTTGGGCGGCCCCGGCTTCGTGGCCGACTGGACCACAGCCGCCATGGTGACATCTGCTGATTATTCGATTGCTGCACAAGTTTGGACGCAAGCCAAAGCCATTCTGGTCACCATTGTGTGGTCTGGCGTAGTGTCCTTGGTGGCCTTCAAGCTGGTTGATTTGACAGTGGGTCTGCGTGTTTCTGAAGAAGCAGAGCGCGAAGGCTTGGACATCACATCCCACGGCGAAACTGCTTATCACGGTTAATCTGCAAAGATTTCCCAAAGACTTTCCGAGAAGTTAGTCTCCAAACTCACAGCCCGCTTCGGCGGGCTTTTTTTCGCCTTCAAACAGGCTTGCGTTGTTTGCATCGAATTCTTAATTCACAATCTCAAGATGCCCACACCCAATTTGGAAATGACCACAAAGCCTGAACTGACGCTGCCGAAATGGCAGCGTGTCACGTCCCAGGCCGATGGTTTGGGGGAGTCTCCATTTTGGCATCCTGTCGAAAAACGTTTGTATTGGCTCGACATACCGGGCCAGCGCTTGCGCCGCATGGCCATGTCGGCAGACTTGGAAAGTGAGCAACAAATCGAAGACTGGCCCTTAGGGGAGGAGCCTGGTTGCTTTGCGCCCGCCGCCCATGGTGGCTGGGTGATGGCCACGCGCAGCGGCGTTTATCGCGCGCAGACTTGGGGTGGCCAAAGACATTTGTTGGCAGCCGCACCCTATGACAAATCACAGTTGCGATTTAACGATGGTAAAT